>PLXO01000017.1 GCA_003151425.1 Acetobacteraceae bacterium | reverse complement strand
GATCTAATTGACGACAGGCCCTAGCCTGTCGGCAGCGGGAAGCGGCTCAAGTACGGCATGTAATCCTCCTCCACGTCGATCTGCAACGTCGCCAGCACACGCACCACGGCGTTGTAGAAGGCGATGGCGATGGTCAGGTCGATCACCAGTTCGGTGCCGAGCGCCGCCTGAAGTGCGGTGAAGCTGGCGTCCGACATCTCGCCGTCCGTGGTGACCTCGCGCGCCGCGCGCAGCACCTGTCGCGTCAGCGCATCGAGCGCGGTCGGCTTGTCTTCGGTGTCGTCGATCAACGCCTGGATGTCGGCCGCGGTGACGCCGAAGTCGAGACCGAGCTTCACGTGGTGCGACCACTCATAGGGCGAGCGCGCCAACCAGCCGACCTGCAGGATCGCCAGCTCGCGCAGCCGCGGATCGAGCTTGCTGCCGTAGCGGATGTAGTGTCCCAGGCCATGGAACGCGCGCGCCGCGTTGGGCGCGTTCGCCAGCGCCTTGTGCAGCGTGATCGGCCGCTTCAGCAGGTCCTGATCGGCCGGCGACAAGTCCGTCGGCTCGAGATACGGCACGCGCGCCATCGGGCGGTCCTCCGTGTTCGTTGTTTAACAGTAACATATGGGTGCAACTGTGCGTGGAATGCAAGGCGCCGAGACCTGGAACACTCTCCCCCTCCCCTTGAGGGCTTGGGCCGCGAAGCGGACCAAGCCCTCAAGGGGAGGGGGAGAAATCATTCCGTATCCGCCAATCGCCCGATCCGTATCCTAAAACTCGCCACTGCGATACGCCTCGTCCAGCCGCCCGGCATCGTCCTCCGATGGCGCCTCCCACGCCTCACCACGCCGCCGCAGCGCGCCGGTGAAATTGGGCTTGCGCTTCTCGTTGAACGCGCGGCGACCCTCCTCGCCATCCGTCGTCACCTGGATCAGCAGGTTGTTGATCAGGTTCTGCACATGCCAGGCCTGGTCGGTCGGCAGATCGCCAAAGCGCACCACGAACTCCTTCATCATGCGCACCGCCACCGGTGGCATGGTCACGATGTGACGCGCGAGCGTCTCCGCCCGCTCCATAAGTTGCGCATGCGGCACGACCTCGTTGACCAGGCCGATCCGCAACGCCTCCGCCGCATCGAACGGCTCATCCGTCAGCAGGATCTTCATCGCATCGATATAGCGCAACTGCTTGATCAGCAGGCTCGCCCCCGGTCCATGCCCGACCCAGCCCTGCGTGGTCAGCGCGAACTTGAACCTTGCATGCTCCGCGCTGGCAATCCGGATATCGGTCGAGGCCAGCAGCATGTACAGCCCCGCCCCGGCCGCCCAGCCGTTCACCGCCGCGATCACCGGCTTCCATACCCGAGGATAATGATCGCCCATCCGCCCGTCGGCCCCGGTCTTCTGACCATGCACCGTGCCGGCCAGCGGCCAGAAGATGCGCTGGGTGCGCAGATATTCCCGTTCTTCCTCGGTGACGTTCTCCCGCGGCGCCAGATTGTGACCGCCGCAGAAATGCCGCGTGCCTGCGCCCGTAACGATCGCGCAGCGGATATCCCGATCCTCCCACAGATCGATCCACGCCGCCGATATCTCGTCCGAGGTCTGCTTGTCGAAGATGTTGGCTTTCTCGGGGTTGTTCAGCGTGATGTAGGCAACGCCCTCGCGTTTCGCGTAATCAATGGCCAACCGACTATCCTCCCTTGGCCCCCAGCATCACCGCGTCACGCGGGTCGACCCGCACAATGCGACGCGGGCCGGCGCACGACGCGACGCCCGGCCTGTCCAAGCCGCTAGTGCACCCCCTACTGCACAGTCGACTTCGCCGTCGGAATGATCCGGGTGATCACGTTGCCCGGCCGGTCCAGATATTCCGGCACGCGCGGTCCGATCTCGGTCTTCCAGTATTCCGTCTCATAGACCGCCTTATAGAGCGCTTCGCGTTGCGCCTCGCTCTCGAAACGGCGCAGCCAGATATAGATCGACGGGTCGGTCTCGCCGCAGAAACTGCCACAGATCACCATGCCCTTGGACACCTGGAAGGGGATGATCTTCTCCTCCATGATCTTGATCCAGCCATCCAGCATGCCGGGGCGGACCTTGTATTGGCGAAGCTCATAGAATGCCATCGGTCGGGTCTCCTGTCGGATTAGGTTCGCGCATCACTGCGGCAGGAAGCATGGTCGCGATCCGGCCGGCCGGGCAAGGGGACGCTCGTCGCCGAGGAAAACTGTCGACGCGCTGTCATGTCCTCGCCGTGGCGCGCCGCCGATCGCGGCTTGTGAGCCGGCCGCCTCAGGACTCCAGCGCGCCGCCTGCCAGGTCGGCCACCTTGCGCTCCAGGCTGACGATCAGCGCCGGCGCGCCGCCCTGCGCCAGCACGCCGCGGAAGTCCGACCGCTGCACCGCCACGCGGCTGATCGTGCCATCCAGCAGCGCGTCGACAATCTTCCAGCCGCCTTCCTTTTGCCGCATCACGTAGTCGATGCGGACCGTATCGCCCGAGGCCGGCACCATCGTCGTGCTGACCACCTGGTCCGCGCCGATGGCGCGCAGCGTCGGCGCGACGTCAAACCGTTCGTCCGCGTAACTGTCGTAATTGTCGACATAGGAGGCGACGGTGAAGCGGCGGAACACGCGCGTCAGCGCCGTCTGCTGCGCGGCGTCGATGCCGGCCCAGCGCGGACCGACCGAAATTCGCAGAATCCCGGCAAGATCGAACACGCGGTCGACAGTGGGGGCCAGCATATGAAACCGGTCACGGAACGGCGTCGGCTTGCCGGCCCGCATCACCCCAAGCAGTCCGTCATTCAGCACCCGGATCGGCGCCATCACGTTGCCGACCGCTGGGTCGACCGCTGGGCCGCCCACTGGGCCGCCCACCTGGGCCGCGGCCACCGCCCGGCCGAGGCGCGGCACGGTCACAAGCCCGGCCAGCGCCAAGCCGAGCACCGTCCGACGGGAAACAGTACGGGAAACAGCGCGCATTGCCGGGATCAGCTCGCGGTGACCATCTGCGGCACCGCGGCCGCATCGATGCCGATCGCGCCCAGCGCGGCGGCGACGATGTCCTTCGCGGTCAGCCCAGCCGCCGCGAACTGCTTCGCCTGCGAGTCATGGTCGATGAAGCGGTCCGGCAGCACCATCGGGCGCACCTTCAGCCCGCCGTCCAGCAGGCCTTTCCACGCCAGATGCTGCAGCACGGCGCTGCTGAAGCCGCCGACCGCACCTTCTTCGATGATGATCAGCACCTCATGGTGGCGCGCCAGTTGCTCGATCAGCGCGGTATCCAGCGGCTTGGCGAAGCGGGCATCGGCGACGGTGGTCGGCAGCCCGCGCGCGGCCAGCGCGTCGGCGGCGCGCATCGCCTCGCCCAGACGGGTGCCGAACGACAGGATCGCGACGCTGCCACCCTCGCGCATCACGCGGCCCTTGCCGAGCGCCCAGACCTCGCCTTCGGTCGGCAGTGCGACACCGACGCCCTCGCCGCGCGGATAGCGGAACGCCGAGGGCCGGTCATTGATCGCGGCGGCGGTAGCCACCGCGTGCACCAGCTCGCTCTCGTCCGCCGGGCCCATGATCACCATCCCGGGCAGGCAGCCGAGATAGGTGATGTCGAAGCTGCCGGCGTGCGTCGCGCCGTCGTTGCCGACCAGCCCGGCGCGGTCCATCGCGAAACGCACCGGCAGGCGCTGGATCGCCACGTCGTGCACCACCTGGTCGTAGGCGCGCTGCAGAAAGGTGGAGTAGATCGCGCAGAACGGCTTCATCCCCTCGGTCGCCATGCCGGCGGCGAAGGTCACCGCGTGCTGCTCGGCGATGCCGACGTCGAAGCAACGATCGGGGAAGCGTTTGCCGAATTTGTCGAGGCCGGTGCCGGACGGCATCGCCGCGGTGATGGCGACGATGCTCTGGTCCTTCTCGGCCTCGGCGATCAGCGCGTTGGCGAAGACGTTGGTGTAGCTGGGCGGGCCGGGCGGCGCCTTGGCCTGCTCGAAGGTCACCACGTTGAACTTGGCGACACTGTGCAGCTTGTCGACGGAGCCTTCGCCCTGGGCATAGCCCTTGCCCTTGCGGGTGATCACGTGCACGAGTATCGGACCCTGCTCGTCCGCCTCACGCACGTTGCGCAACACCGGCAGCAGATGGTCCAGGTTGTGCCCGTCGATCGGGCCGACATAGTAGAATCCCAGCTCCTCGAACAGCGTGCCGCCGGTCAGCATGCCGCGGGCGTATTCCTCGGCACGCCGCGCGGTGCGCTCGATGCCGCGCGGGAAGCGCTTGGCCATGCGCACCGCAAGGTCGCGCAGATTGAGGAAGCTGCGCGACGACATCAGGCGCGACAGATAGGCGCTCATTGCGCCCACCGGCGGGGCGATCGACATGTCGTTGTCGTTCAGCACCACGATCAGCCGCGTGTGCCGCGCGCCCGCATTGTTCATCGCCTCGTACGCCATGCCGGCGCTCATCGCCCCGTCGCCGATCACGCAGATGACGTTGCGGTCGTCCCGCTCGCCGCGCCCCTCTTCCTTCACCCGCGCATTCTTCAGATCGCGGGCCACCGCCATGCCGAGCCCGGCGGAGATCGAGGTGGAGGAATGCGCCGCGCCGAACGGGTCGTATTCGCTTTCCGACCGGCGGGTGAAACCGGACAGGCCGCCGCCCTGGCGCAGCGTGCGGATGCGGTCGCGCCGGCCGGTCAGGATCTTGTGTGGATAGGCCTGGTGCCCGACATCCCAGATCAGCCGGTCGCGCGGCGTGTCGAACACAGCGTGCAACGCCACCGTCAGCTCGACCACGCCCAGCCCGGAGCCGAGATGTCCGCCGGTAACCGAGACCGCGTCGATCGTCTCGGCCCGCAACTCGTCGGCTAGCTGACGCAACTGCTCGGGCGAGAAGTTGCGCAGGTCGGCCGGGATGTTCACCCGGTCCAGCAGCGGGGTGTTCACAGCATTCATGTCACTCGTGCTCCACCTTCAATTCCCCCTGCTCCTCAAGGCCGCCGTGCACCCCAAGCCCGCCGTGCCCCGCCTCCGGCGCGGTCCCAGCTCTGGCGCGCCCCTCAACCCCGGCGCACCTCTGACGTCTGGCGCGCCGGTCAATTCCGCCGCGCCACAACGAACGCCGCGAGCGCCCGCAACAGCGCCGCGCGCTCCCCGAAGCCATCGAGGTGCCCGGCCGCCTGGCGCGCCAACATGTCGGCCTGCTGACGCGCCCGTTCAACACCGAGCACCGCCACCATCGTCGCCTTGCCGGCCTCCTGGTCCTTGCCGGTGCGCTTGCCGGTCTCCTCGGTGCTGCCCTCGGCATCCAGCAGGTCGTCGGCGATCTGGAACGCCGCCCCCAGGTCGCGCCCATAGGCCGCCAGGACGTGCCTTTGCATCGGACCGGCACGGCCCAGGATGGCGCCGGCCTCGGCGCTGAACTGGATCAGCCGCCCGGTCTTCAGCGCCTGCAGCCGTGTCACCGCCGGCCCGTCCAGCGTTCGGCCCCCGTCCGATAGATTTGGGGCCAGCATGTCGATCATCTGCCCTCCCGCCATGCCGCGCGCGCCTGCCGCCGCCCCCAACGCCGCCACCAGTTCGCAGCGGGCCTGCGGGTCCGAATGGGTATCCGGCTCCGCCAGTACCTCAAACGCTCGAGCCTGCAATGCGTCGCCGGCCAGAATCGCAGTGGCTTCATCGAAGGCCCGGTGTGTGCTTGGTTTGCCACGGCGCAGATCGTCGTTGTCCATCGCCGGCAGGTCGTCATGCACCAGCGAATAGGCATGCAGCATCTCGATCGAGGCCCCGACCCGCGCCGCGCAGGTCTCCGCGACGGAGAACATCGCCGCCCCCTCCATCACCAGAAAGGCCCGCATCCGCTTACCGCCGCCGAGCGTCGCGTAGCGCATCGCCGTCGCCAGGCGTGCTTCGGCGCCTTCCTCCGGCGGCAGCAGCGAGTCCAGCTCCGACTCAACCAAGCTGGCGACGCGGTTCAGCGCCGCCGTCAGCTCCGTCTGGCTCGACACCAAAGCTTCGTCCATTCGGCTCAATCCACCTGTTCCCGCTCGATCCACGGGCCCCGCTCAATCCACAGATCTGGTGCCGAGCGAGCCGTCGGCGTGTTCCACGATCGCCGCGACGCGCGCTTCAGCCTCGGCCAGCTTGGCCTCGCAATGCCGGCGCAGTGCGGCGCCCCGCTCATAGGCGACGATCGCGTCCTCCAGCTTTTGCTGGCCGCCCTCCAATCCCCGCACGATCTGCTCCAGCTCCCCCAGGGCGTCCTCGAACGACATCTGGCTGACGTCCAAGGCCTTGGCCGGCAAGGTCTTTGCGGGCGCAGGGGCTTGTACCACCCCTGCAGCTTTCGCCGGCTCAGGGGGCTTGCCGTCCGGCATGCGAAACTCCCTCAGAACATCCAACCCGCGGTGGTAACCGCTTAGTGTGCGCCCGCCAACCCCGATTCGCGCAACATACGCACCCCCCGCGTGCAGCGGTCGTGCCGGGCTCGGCGATCGACGAACCGGGGGGCGCACTGCGCGGTCGTCCCAGCCGGGGACGCAGCAGGCCGCTGTAATTCGGGCAGAATCATGTCGGATGGCACGGGATCGCGGGCGGCGGCAGGCCGTGGGATCGCATCCGCCGGCCTGCGCCAGGCCGACCGCATGGCGCTCCATAGGGTCGTTGTCGAGATTCGCGAATTGCGCCGCTCGCTGGGGACAGGGCACTGGCTGCCACCCTTGGTGTGCCGTCCCGCCGCCAAGCCGACCGCACGGCGCTCCATAGGGTCTTTGTCGAGATTCGCGAATTGCGCCGCTCGCCTGGGGACAGGGCCCTGGCTGCCACCCCTGGTGCACCGGCCTGCCGCGAAGCCGACCGCATGACGCTCCATAGGGTCGTTGTCGAGATTCGCGAATTGCGCCG
>PLXO01000236.1 GCA_003151425.1 Acetobacteraceae bacterium | reverse complement strand
CCAGCCAGGCGCTGGAGATCGCCGATCGCGCGACGCTGCTTGTCGACGGCCGCGTCAGCCGCGATGGTGCTGCGGCCGTGCTGCGCGCCGACCCGGAAATACGCCGCCTTTTCCTGGGCGGTGCGCCGCCGTCGGCGCCAGGTTAGAACGGTGTCGTGCTAATGGCACCGTTTTCGCCGTCATGGCCGTCCCCGGACTTGNNGTGCCGCGATGGATGGCCGGGACTGATCCCCGGAACAAGTCCGGGGACGGCGATGACGTGCTGAAAGGCTGGCGGCAGCCGCCGACACCGCTAACGTAGCGGCAATGACCGCACACGCATGAGGGGGACCTCGGAATGATGATGCCTGGCTTGTATCGCGCCGCGCCGCCGATTTCACGCCGCGCCGCTGTGCTGGGCGCCGCCGCGCTGGCTACCCCACTGACCGCACCGCACCTGGCGCGGGCGCAGGGCGCAAAACTGCAGCTCGGCGTGCTGACGCCGCTGACCGGCGCCGGCGCGTTCGACGGCCCGCGCATGCTGAAGGCGATGCAGGCCGTCACCACCGAGGTCAACGCCGCCGGCGGCGTGCTCGGTCGCCAGGTCGAACTGGTGGTGGAAGACGACGAGACCAACCCGGAGGCCGCGGTGCGCGCCGCGCGCAAGTTGATCGACGTGGACAAGGTGCCGGTGATCATGGGCACCTGGGCGTCGGCGGTGACCACGGCGGTGGCGCCGGTGTGCTGGGAGAGCAAGACCTTCCTCACCACTACGTCCGGTGCCGATACGATCACCAAACTGCCGCATCAGGGCTACCTGATCCGCACCCAGCCGAACAATTTCCTTCAGGCCACCAAGCACGCCGAGTTCATCATCCGTCATGGCAGCAAGCGCGTGTTCATCCTGTCGATCCAGGCCCCGTTCACGGCGCCGACGCAGCAGCGGCTGACCGAGGTGCTGACGCCAAAGGGTGTCACCGTCGCCGGCTCGCTGATCTACGACAAGGACAAGACCAGCTATCGTTCCGAGGTCGATCAGGCGCTGAAAACCTCGCCCGATCTGCTGTATCTGAACGGCTACGCGCCGGATGTCGGCGTTGTGCTGCGCGACCTGTATCGCGCCGACTACACCGGAACGAAATTCACCCAATCCTATGCGCTGACCGCCAAGTCATTGCAGGAACTGCCGAGGCCGGTGACCGAGGGCGTGATCACCGTGCAGCCCTCGGCGGATGTGGACTCGCCCGCGTACGCCGCCGCCGTCAAGCGATTGGGCGTTGCCGCGCCGGATGGCTACGAGGCCCAGGCCACCGACTGGATCAGCATCGTCTGCCTGACGATCGCGCTGGCCGGCGAGGCGACTGGCACGGCATTGCGCGACAACGTGCGCAAGATCACCAACAGCGGCGGCGAGACGGTCTACACCGCGGTGGATGGTCTCGCGGCGCTCAAGGCGGGCAAGACAATCAAATACGAGGGCGCCAGCGGCCCCTGCGTGTTCACCGAGATCGGCGACATCATCGACTGCAAGTTCCGCTACAATCAGGCAGCGGGCGGCGCGTTCAAGTTCCTTGAGGTCGCGTAGGCGAGGATGGCGGCCTCGCTCGCCGACGTTCCGCAACTGTTACTGAACGGGGTGATGGCGGGGGCGATCCTGACCGCGCCCGCGATCGGCCTGACCGCGATCTACGCGGTGCTGCGATTTCCCAACTTCGCGGTGGCCTCGCATGCCACGATCGGTGCGTTCGCGGGGTATTTGGCGAATGTCGGACTGGGCTGGCCGCTGGTGCCGGCGGCGCTCGTGGCGTTCCTGGCGGCCGGCGCGGTGGGCGTGGTGTCGGACTGGGTGGTGCTGCGCCCACTGCGCCCGGCTGGGCTGATCACCGCAACGATCGCGTCTGTGGCGCTGACCATCGCGTTGGAGAACCTCGTGCGGCTCGGCTTCGGCAACCAGTTGCGCGACTACGACCTGCCGATCCTGCGTGACTGGCGCTTCGGCGGATTGCGCGTCGGGCCGCAGCAGCTCGAGGACCTGGCGATCGCAGCCGTTGCGGTGGCGGCATTGTTCGCCTTCCTGCGCTTCACGCGGCTCGGCAAGGCGATGCGCGCGGTGGCGGACAATCCGACGCTGGCCGCGATCAAGGGGATCGACGCGGACCTCGTTGCGGTGCTGGTGAATTTCGTCGCCATGGGCCTGGCGGGGCTGGGCGGGATGCTGATCGGGCTGGACACCTCGATCGATCCGCTGACCGGTTTCCGCGCGCTGCTGGCGGTGTTCGCCGCCGCGGTGGTGGGCGGGTTGGGCAGCATTCCGGGCGCAGTGGTCGGTGCGCTGTCGGTCGGCGTGGCGGAGGAGCTGTCGCTGCTGGTGCTGCCGCCGGACTACCGCACGGTCGTGGGCTTCATCGCCATCTTGCTGGTGCTGACCCTGCGTCCGCGCGGCATCCTCGGTGCGCGGGCGTATTGATGCAGAACTACCTGGTCGCGATGGGGGTGACGGCCGGGCTTTACGCGTTGATGGCGCTCGGGGTGAACCTGACCTGGGGCATGGCGGGGATGGTCAATCTCGGCCTGGCCGGCTTCTTCGCGGTCGGCGGCTATGCGACGGCGCTGCTGACCAAGGCGGGGTTTGCCATGCCCCTGGGTGTCGTCGCGGGCGCGGGCGCGGCGGCGCTGGCGGGCGCCGGTGTCGCACTGATCACCGCGCGGTTGCGTGCGGATTATCTCGCGATCGTTACACTCGGGTTTTCCGAATCGGTGCGGATCGTCGCGTCGAATGAGCTGTGGCTGACCAATGGCTCGGACGGCATTGCGGGCATCCCTGGACCCTGGCGCGGCGTGCTGTCGCCGAGCGGGTTCAACCTGCTGTTCCTGGCGATCGTGCTGGTCGCGCTCGGCGTGGTACTTCTGATGATGCAACGTCTGACCGCGGCGCCGTTCGGCCGCGTGCTGCGCGCGCTGCGCGATGACGAGGACGTCGCCGCCGTCGCCGGCAAGAACGTGCTTCTGTTCAAGCTGAAGGCGTTCGCGATCGGCGCCGGCGTGCTTGGCCTCGCCGGTGCGCTGTATGCGCACTACACGTCGTATATCGCGCCGGACATTTTCGCGCCGTTGCTGACCATCAACATCGTGCTGGCCCTGGTGGTCGGCGGCGTCGGCAACAACCTCGGCGCGGTGGTGGGGGCGGTGATCCTGGTGATATTGTTGGAAGGCACACGCTTCGCCGCCCCGTTGCTGCCGTTCCTGTCGGCGGCACAGATCGCGGCGATGCGCGAGCTGTTGATCAGCGGTCTGTTATTGGTGATCCTGCGCGTGCTGCCGGGCGGAATTGTGCCGGAACGGATCGGTGCCGGGCGCGATACTTGAACCAACCAAGGGAGCATGACGATGCATATCGGCGCCGCGATGTTCTTCACCGACTACTCGATGTCGCCCGCCGAGCTGGCGCCGGCGCTGGAGGCGCGCGGCTTCGAATCGCTCTGGGCGCCGGAGCACTCGCACATCCCGCTGACGCGCAAGACGCCGTTCGCCGGGGGTGGCGAACTGCCGAAGAAATACTACGACGCGATGGACCCGTTCGTGACGCTGACGGCCGCGGCGGCCGTGACCAAGACGTTGAAGCTTGGCACCGGCATCTGCCTGGTCGTGCAGCGCGATCCGATCCAGACCGCCAAGCTGGTGGCCTCGATCGACCAGATCTCGGGCGGGCGGTTTCTGTTCGGTATCGGCAACGGATGGAACCAGGACGAAATCGAGGACCACGGCACCGTCTTCGCGACCCGCCACAAGCTGGCGCGCGAGCGGATCGCGGCGATGCAGGCGATCTGGACCCAGACCAAGCCGGAATACCACGGCGAGTTCGTGAATTTCGGCCCGATGATGGCGTGGCCGAAGCCGGTGCAGAAGCCGCACCCGCCGATCATTGTCGGCGGCGCGTTCCCCTATGCCGCACGCCGGGCGATCCGCTATGGCAACGGATGGATCCCGCACAAGAGCCGGCCGCAATATGGCGACGTGAGCGACTTCCTGCCGCAGTTCCGCCAGATGGCCGCCGAGGCCGGGCGCGGGCCGGACGATCTGCCGGTGACGATCTGGGGTCCTGCCGAGGACGCGGACCAGTTGCGGCGGTATCGCGACATGGGTGTCGCGCGGGTGGTGGTGAGTTTGGAGTCGGAGAAGGCGGACGGAATCCTGCCGGGGTTGGATCGCTGGGCGAAGATGATTACGCTGGTGTAGTGGGCTCACGTCTTTAGCTGGTGCGGCGACGTTTCTTGACCGTCATGAGTGAGGTGCGTCGGGGATGGCCCGTCTCGTTGTGGCCGGGGACGTCGTCCTCTCCCCCTCCCCCCAACCTTGGTCCGCTTCGCGGCCCAAGCCCTCAAGGGGAGGGGGAGTAACAAGATTATGCCCCGACGACACGCTCCGTCGGCACCGCGCGGCAGTCCACCTCGAAATCCAGCCCGACGACCGGGGGGCGCGCGAAATGCCAGGTCACGCCATGCGCGGCCGCGCCGCGGCGCACGACCTCGTCGGCGAGGAACGGGTGGATGTCGAATACCGTGTAGACCTGCACGCCGGTGGTGCTCGACCAGGTCCCACCCACCTCCGCCATGCGCCGCTCCATCTCGCCCAGCACGAACCGCGCCTTTGCCCGCATGCCATCCACGCTGGTATCATCCAGCGCAACGATATGGTCCCGGTAGTTGGCATGCCCCTCCGGCACCTCACCCGCCCCGGCCACCACGAAGGATGGCGCGGCGTCCCCTGGCGGCGACGCATCCGGCACGGCGTAGCAGAACGCATGGAACGACGGTTGCGCCGGCGGATCGATCTCCGGGCAGACATTGCTGCGCGCCACCGGGTTGGCGCCGGTCTCCAGCAGCCCCCACTCCCGCAGCACGCCGGTGTAGTCCTGGTTGAAGGCGCGGAACCCGGCCTCGGTGAACGGCGCCGGGGAGCGCAGCTCGCAGGCACAGAAGGCCGTCAGCGGTCGCCCTGCCGCCTGCAGCAGTGCCGCGATGCGGGCAAAGCCCTCACGCAGCGGCAGCAACGATGCGAAGCGTACCCGTTCGATGCGGAACCCCGGCAGCGCGCGCACGCCGGCGGAATACTGCATTACCGCCGGAACGAACGCGTAGCCGCCTTCCGAAAGATCGCGCAGGCTCATTTGTTCCCTCCCACGGCGCGCAACGCGGCCTCGGTGAACCGTTCGCACAGCGTTGCCAAGTGCGGCGGCTCCAGCATCGTCGTGTGCCCGCCGGTTATCGCCACGATCCGCAGGTCCGGATAGGCGGCACACCAGCCGAGCTCATCCGGCACGTCGGGCACGGTCTCGCCTGCACGGAACAGCACGACCGACCTGCCGGGCACCGGCGGCGGCGGTTCCTGCCGTCCCCGCCAGGCCTCAAGCAGGTCGCGCCGCAGTCGCAGGCCCATGCTCCAGTTCAGATGGAATCCGAACCCGAACGGCAGCCACATGCGACGCAGCCGCACCATCAGCCGCAGCAAGCGCGGCCGCACTACCACACGCGTAACGATCAAATCCGCCATCCGGGTCTTGATCTGGCCGTTGCGGATCCAGGCCGGCACCTGGCGCAGGTTCTCCATCCGGGTCGGGCGCCGTTGCGGCGCCAGATCAATGAGGCTCGTCGGCGAGGCGGTCGTGTCGAGGATGCCGACGAACGCCACCTCGCGGCCAGCCTCGCACAACGCCGCGGCAACCGCGATGGCGAGGAAGCCGCCATACGACCAGCCGGCCAGCAGCAGCGGTCCCAATGGTGCGCGCGCCGCGATGCGCCCGGCCAGGCGCCTGGCAAGCGTCGGGATGTCGAAGCCGGGTTCGAGCAGCTCCGGCCAGTCGCCCAGGTTGACCAGCTCGGGCCGCAGGGCGGGTCGGCAGAGGGCACGAAGCTGCACCAGGCGCGGATCGTCGCCGCCGATGGCCGGCAGCAGGAACAGCGCCGGCGCCGTCTCGTCGGTTTCGTCCGCCAGCCCGCTCAGGCAACGATCCAGCGCGCGCGCCATCTCGCTCGGCCGCAGGTCGGTCGAGAACGGCGCCAGCGGCAGGCCGATCCGGCACTGTCGCTCAAGATCGAAGATGAGCCGGAGCAGGCGGAGGGAATCGCCACCCGCCTCGTCGAAGGTCAGGTCGGCCCGCAGGGAACGCCGGTCGAGCACCTGCACCCACGCGTGGGCGACGGCTTTGCGGGCACGTCGCGTCGCCGGCGGCTGCTCGGCGGAGTCGAAGTGCGGGTGTGGCTCCGGGCTCGCCGCCCGCGCGAACCGGCTCGGCGCGGCACGCGGCTCATACCCCGTCGCCAATCCTTCCGGCGCAAGGATGGTTTCCTGATCCACAGCGTCACTCAGCGACACGTTCGGCGATCTCCCCCAACCCCCGCAAGAGCAATCGTTCCGTCACCCGGCGGATTCGCTGGCCACGATACAACCTTCCCGACAGTGAAATACTGCCGAACGGTGCCAGCGGATGCCATTCTACGCAGCCAGCCATCCCGGGCACAATCCAGTGAACACCGAAGATCGTGACGCAGTGCAGTAATTCGGCCAAACGATGATGTCCCGGACACAAGCCAAGGGCGCAACGTTGGCCCTTCCATCATTCATCCGGTTGCGCTGCCGAGTAATTACGACCCTATATCGCTTTGCCGGACGGTCGGCTGCACGCGCGCCGCGAGGACTCGTGGCCAGCCATCGCGTAGGCGGGCCCAAATGAGGGCGAGCATCCCTTGCGTATCCTCCTCCGCCAGCAGCGCGCGTAGCGCGGCCAGGTTCGGCTTCAGGCTCGGCAGCAGCGGGATGGCGGGCACCACGCGGATCCGCGTCGGCACCTGTTGCGGCGGCAGCAGCGTGGCCAGCGCCGAGCGCCAGCCTCTCGCCAGCCGTATCGCGTTGTGCGTCGTGGGCCCCATGCCGGATGTCTTTGAAGCATGCTCCAGTGGGGCATCCTTCATTAGGGCATGGTCCTTTGGCGCCGGCACGACGAACGCGACGAGCATCGGTGCGCCGGTGTCGCCGTGCACCAGAACGGCGGCGTCGGCCACGCCGGGCAGGCCGCGCAGTGCCGCCTCGGTTTCCTCCGGCTCGATGCGCATCCCGTTGATCTTCACCTGGCGGTCGGCCCGGCCGAGCGGGACGAGCATGCCGTCAGGCCGCAGCAGGACCACATCGGCGGAGCGGAAGCAGCGGCTGCCGGGGGCGGACGGATCGGCGGCGAACTCGCCCGGATCGAGACGGCCGGCCACCCAATGCCCCAACGCGACATAGCGCCCCCGGATCACCAGCCTGCCCGTCTCGCCGGGCCTGACCGGATCGCCGCTCGCAGCCTCCACGCTGACCGTCTGGCCGGCCACTGGCGTGCCCATCGCGATGCGCCCGGTTTCGACCGGCGCGCGCGGATCGATCAGCCGCTCCAGCAGTATCCCCGCCTCCGTCATGCCGAAGCTGACCAGGATCCGCGCGGTCGGCGCCAGCAGGCGCGCGAGCGTGGCGATGTCGCTGCCCATGATCGAATCGCCGCCCAAACGAACGATACGCAGGCCACGGAACGCGACCGCCGCGCCGTCGAGTGCCATCAAGGCGCGGGCCACCGCCGGCACCGTGGTGAACACCGAAATGCCACCGCCGCGCAGCAGGGCCAGCGCGCACGCCAGCCCGTCATGCTTCAGATCGAGCAGATGCAGGCAGGCTCCGGACAGCAGCGCGCCAAACGTGTCGCGCGCGCCGGCGCTGGTCGGCGGCGGATGCAGCGACAGCAACCGGTCGCCCGGGCCAAGTTCGCAGGTCACGCGGTCGATCATCGCACGGCGCTGGGTCGCGCGTTCATGCAGCGCGATCCCCCTGGCACGTCCGGTGGAGCCCGAGGTAAACACCACCATCCCCACGCTGGACGGCGGCCGACCAGCCGGCAGGCGCGCCGCCGCGGGGCCAGGGTCCATCGCCATCGGGATGCGCGGCAGGGCGGCAGGCAGCCATGCCGCGAGATCCGCGGCTGCAGTCGGCACGATCACGGCCGCGAGCCCGGCCTCGGCGATGATGGCCTGGTTGCGCGCCGGCGGAAGCTGCGGATCGAGCGGCAGGAACGGGCGGCGGGCGGCCAGGCAGGCTAGCCAGGCCACCGGATAGCGCACGCTGATCGGGACGAGGACGCCGACAAGCCCGTCGGCTGGCACCAGCACCGCAATGCGCGCACCGAGCTGTAGCGCGCGATCGCACAGCTCGGCGTAGCTCAGGCGGGTGGTGCCGTCATCCACCGCCGGATGATCCGGCTGGCGCGCTGCGACGGCGGCGAAAGCGTCGAACAGCGGGCCCTCGAATGCGGCGTCGTCCTCGGCCAGCGCCACGCCGGCCGACGTCGGATCGGCCGACGCCGCATCGGCCCGCGCCGCATCGGGTAGCGCAGCGGTCACTACCCCGCCCCGCGCAGTCGAGCCCGGACGCGGGCAAACACCCCGCCTGCGTCCCCCACCGGCAGCAGCGCGCGCAGCGCGGCCAAGTCCGGCTTCAGGCTGGGCAGCAGCGGGATGGCGGGCACCACGCGGATGCGCGAGGGCATCTGTTGCGGCGGCAGCAGCGCAGCCAGCGCCGCGCGCCAGCCACGCGCAAGATGTGCGGCATTCTGCCGATGCGCGGCATTCTGCGCGCTGGGTTCCGCCGTGCGCTCCGCTGGGGCCGGCACGACGAAAGCGACCAGCATCGGCGCGTCGGCAGGGCCGTGCACCAGGACCGCTGCGTCCGCCACGCCGGGCAAGCCACGCAGCGCCGCCTCGGTGTCGCCCGGCTCGACTCGCATGCCGTTGATCTTCACCTGGCGGTCAGCCCGGCCGAGCGGGACGAGCATGCCGTCGGGCCGCAACAACATCACATCGGCGGAGCGGAAGCAGCTTCTCCCGGGCGCGGACGGATCGGGGGGAAAGGCGGTCGCATCGAGGCGGCCGGCGACCCAATGCCCCAGCGCGATATAGCGTCCCCGGATCACCAGCTCCCCCGTCTCGCCGGGCCTGACGGGATCGCCGTTCGCATCCTCCACGCTGACCGTCTGGCCGGCCACCGGCGTGCCCATCGCGATGCGTCCGGTTTCTACTGGCGCGCCCGGGTCGATCAGCCGCTGTATCAGCGCGCCGCCGGCCTCCGTCATGCCGAAGCTGACCAGGATCCGCGCGGTCGGCGCCAGCAGGTGCGCCAGGGCGGCGATATCGCTGTCCATGATCACATCGCCGCCCAGGCGCATGACACGCAGGCCGCGGAACGCGTCCACGGTGCCATCCATCGCCATCAGGGCGCGCGCCACCGCCGGCACGGTGGCGCACACCGTGATGCTGCTGCCCCGCAGCACCGCCAGCGCACGCGCCAGCCCGTCGCGCTTCAGGTCCACCAGGTGCAGGCTGGCCCCACACAGCAGTGCGCCGATGGTGTCGCGCGCGCCGGCGCTGGTTGTCGGCGGATGCAGCGACAGCAGCCGGTCGTCCGGGCCAAGGTCGATCGCGCGGTAGTGCATCGCCTTGCGCTGTGTCGAGCGCTCATGCAGTGCGATCCCCTTGGCGCGCCCGGTCGAGCCCGAGGTGAACACCACCATCCCCACCCGGGACGGCGGCAGACCGGCCGGCAGCGGCGCCGGCTCGGGGCCGGGCTCTGCCGCCATGGGAATGCGCGGGAGGCCGGCGGGCAGCCATGCCGCGAGGTCCGCCGTCGTCGGGACGATCGCGGCGGCGAGCCCGGCCTCGGCGACGATCGCCTGGTTGCGCGCCGGCGGCAGGTGCGGATCGAGCTGCAGGAAGGGGCGGCGCGCGGCAAAACAGGCCAGCCAGGCCACCGGATGGAGCGCGCTGGTCGGGACGGTGACACCGACAAGCCCGTCCGCTGGCACCAGGGCGGCAATGCGCGCACCCAGCGCCAGCGCCCGATCGCGCAGCTTCGCGTAGCTGAGCCGGGTGGTGCCGTCGTCCACCGCGAGGTGGTCGGGCTGGCGCGCCGCAATGGCGGCGAAGACGTCGAACAACGGACGCTCGTACGCGGCTTCGTCATCAGCCAGGGCGGGGTCGGCCAGGGCAAGGTCGGCCAGGGTGTTCCGGGGCAGCACGGAATCGGCCAGGGCAATCTCGGCCAGGGCCGAATCGGATGATGGAGCGGCGGCGGCGCGGGCCGCATCGGGGTGCGGCGGGGCGTGGGCCGCGTCGGGATGCGGCGCGGTTTGGGCGTGCTTCGGCGGCGCCGCGGGCCCCGCGGCGGTCATGCCGGTGCCACCTGGACGGCGCCGTGGCGCAGCATCCCGGTCATCCCGGTGAACCGGATCGCCATGCCGCAGAGGCAAATCGTTCCCGCCACACCGATCCCCCGAAACAGCCCAGGCGCCAGCAGCATCCCGACCAGCAGGCCGCGATTGTTCATTACCATGTACGCGCGCATCGCCGCGACCGTGTCGGCCGAGGCCGCAAGGGCCTGGCGCAGCGTGGCAATGGTGATGTCGCTCATCGGTCCGCCGATCGCCGGGAGCCCGGAAGCGGCCATCAGACACGGCAAACGCGCCGCCGCGTGCTGACCAAAACGAATCGCTGGCGCCTATTCGGCGGCCTGGCGCAGCGGCCAAGCCTCGACCGGAATGCGCGGCAGCTCGAACCGGTCGGTGGTGCGGGCGTACCAGCCGCCGCCGTGCATGCGCCCGATCAAATCCAGCTTGGGAGTGTCAACGTAGCAGCGCACCGGATCCAGCACGAACTCGTCCTTGATATGGATCGCCAGCACGCTGCCCAGCACGACCCCGCGATCGACCCCCACCTCGACGATCACCAGTCGCTCGCACTCGAACGACACCGGGCTTTCGGCGATGCGCGGCGGGGTGACGTGGGTGGAGGGTGCGGTGGTCAGCCCGGCCTGCGCCAGTTCGTTGACCTGCTTGCCGAACTCGATCGCGGTGATGTTCATTTGTTCGGCGAGCGCGTAGCTGACCAGGTTCACGACGAATTGACCGGTGCGCCTGATGTTGCCGCCGGTATCCTTCAGGTCGCCCGGGGCGCGTCCGCCGATGCCGATCGCCACCACGGGCGGCTTGCCGGACACGGCGTTGAAGAACGAAAATGGCGCGGCGTTCACCGATCCGTCCACGTCCTGCGTCGTGACCCACGCGATCGGGCGGGGCACCACGGTGGAAACCAGCAATTTATAGGCGTTCTCATCCTTGAGCGTGGTCAGATCGAACAGCATGCCTGTCTCCGGGCCTGAGGCGGTGCAGCAAAATGGCTTGATCAGCGTGACCCAGGGGCGGGCCAAGTGTCCAGTGCCGCGGCCTGGCCGGCGCAAATGAGGTTTGGGTAGCGTATCCTTCTCTGGCAAATGTTCGTCCACTGGTCCGGGCCGGAGAGATTTGGACAAAACGGGGTTCAGCGGACTCATTAACTCAATGCTCGGAACGCGGACAGCCGTTGGCGCCTTGCCCGGTGACGGGCGGCGGGCAGGCGCGCGCCCGGAGCCATGCCTCAGAAGGCTTACTGCGGCTTGGGTTGGCTTCGCGTTGCTCGACGGTCGTGGCTCCGGCCGCCAAATGCGGATCCGAAATGACGATCAACGTGAGGAATTAGCGTCTTGGCCCTAGAGCACGTTCACGCTGACTGGAATCGCCGATCCCACCTGTCATAGCCCCCACCTGTCATTGCGAGGAGCGCAGCGACGAAGCAAATCCCCTGCCGTGGGGGATTGCTTCGTCGCTGCGCTCCTCGCAATGACAGGGTACGTTTCCGGTCAGGGTCAAAATGCTCTAACCTGGGAATTGTTTGCCTCACGCGCGTCGTGCGGTGCGCTGATAGTCGCCGCGGGGCGATACAGCCCGCCGCGGCGCTGACGATCGCCCCGACGTTCACCAGCGCGCCGGCAAGATCCAGTAGCCGACCAGTTCCTACAGAAGCCGCACCGCGGGCCGCCGCGCTCAGACGCAACCGGCGTTCACCGCCCGGCACTCGGCCTCGAACCCGTCAGACATGAAGTCCGGCCGCTTGTAGAGGCCCTTCATCCAGCTCGCCAGCATGCAGAGCTCGTCCAGCTTCACCACCTCGTCCAGCGTCTCCGTCGGAAAGCGCAGTTCGAAGCTCTCGGCGACGATCGCCAGCACCGCCTCGATCTGCTCCATGCCCAGGCCGCAGTCGGTCTCCAGCACGGCGGTGCGCACCAGGTGCGCCTCGTCGATGTCGTATTCGTCGCGGATCAGCTTCACGATCCAGCGGAACATGTTCATCCAGTTCTTCACGTTGTCGATCGGGCGGTCCATCGCTCTGCTCACGGCCGGAGGCGAGGGCATCATCGCGTCGAACGATGTTCGATTGATTAACCCTGGGCGGACGGGACCCTGATCCGATGGGGCGGCCGGGTTCCGCGACCCCGAAGATGACCGCGTGCCAGCCCTGGTGTCTCGCCCTGCCCGGCTGCTGATGCCAAATTCCGCGCCGGGACCTCCGCGCCGGGTCCCCGGCTCTGGCTTCGCAGCCTCCCTTGCGGCAGGTTTCCGCAGCCTCCCCAGCCGCAGCCTGGACACCGCATGGACATCTGGATCGGCAGCCTGCTCGAAGGTGCCGCGCAAGCGACCGGCGCGGTGGCGATCATCGACGTGTTCCGCGCCTTCACCACCGCCGCCGTGGCGCTGGCCAACGGCGCCGCGCGGATCATCATGGTCAGCACGGTCGAGGACGCATTGGCACTGCGCGCCAGCGGGGCCGGCCAAGTCTGCGTGGGCGAACTCGGTGGCCGGGCCCCCGCCGGGTTCGATTTCGGCAATTCCCCCTTTGACGTGTCGCACGTCGACTTCAGCGGCAAGACGCTCATCCAACGTACCAGCGCCGGCACGCAGGGGATCGTCGCCGCGCGGCAAGCGGAACGCCTCTATGCCGCAGCATTGGTGACCGCCAGCGCCACCGCGCGCGCCTTGCTCGCGGACGCACCCGATCGGATCTCCCTGGTCGCGATGGGCGACAACGGCATCGCGCGCACGAACGAGGACGAGCTGTGCGCGCTGCACCTGCGTAATCTGCTGCAAGGCAGACGCGGCAGTGCCGATGCCGTGCGCGGCGTGATCCTGGCCGGTGGCGAGGCCGCGCGCTTTCACGACCCGGCCCGCCCGGACCTCAATCCCGCCGACCTCGACATCGCGCTCGACATCGACCGCTATGACTTCGCGATCAGGGTAACCCTGGACTCAGGCCGGCCGGTGGCCGGCATGGAGCGCCCCGCTTAAGCGCCGCCGCCAGCCTCCCGCCCGCATCAGCGTCGCAACCCGGTGCGCGGCGCCAGGTCGAGGAAGCCAGATGGCATCAGGTCCCATGAGCGGCACCCAAGGCTGCGCCGCGCCGCCGAACGTGGCAGCTCTGGTGCAACATGGTGGCGTGATGATCATGTCGCTGCGGTACGGCCCGATTCCACCAGGCAGGCGCCTGTTCGCCGTGTCCGCTGACGCAACCGGTGCACCTCGCAACGCCGGAAGGTCTCCGACTCAGCTTGCAGCGTGAGGGACAAGACAGCATCCTCGGCCGCCCAGGCGTGAGCTGGACTCGTCTGGCATTCGCCCAGGCCTGGTGCCGCCCCCCTCAAACCCCCGCCGGTTCCATCGAGATCAGGTCGGCCCCCAGTGACAGGAAGGTCGCCGCGTCGGTCGCCGACGCGATCCGGCGCACCAGCACCTTGGCCCGCCTGGCATGCAACCCGCCGATCACCTCCTTGATCCGGCCCGGCGCAATGCCGGCGAGCGCCGCCGCGGGCAACGCCACCAGCGGATTGACGCTCTGCGACACGTCGATCGTCGCCAGACCCGCCACCTCGTCGACCTGGAACCCCACCGCGGCACAGAACGGGCGCAGCCGGTTGACGCATTCCAACTGGCGCGACCTCGGCAAGCCCTCCGGCAGCGCGGTCAGCAGCAAGGTCAGGTGTTTGCAAACCCGCTTGTCGATCCTCATGCACAGCGCGACGTACCGTTCGGTCGCGACCCGCGTGCCGAACACGTCGAACCTGATATTGACCAACAGCCTGCCGGTATCGCCGCGCGCCATGGCCTTGACCGCCTGTTGCGCCGCCAGCCCGAGCAACAGCCCATCCAGGTCGAAGACGTCGGTCTCCTTGCGCGGCAGGACCGACAGCGCACACACCAGTTGGCGCTCCAGCCCGGCGGGCAGCCGGACCAGCGTTGCCACCGTCTCATCGGGGTTGTGCCCGGTGATCCGCTCCAGCACGCAGGTCACGCCCGCCAACGTGGCCTGCAGCGTCCGTCTCGCCTGTTCCTCGACGCCTGCGACCTGCTGCTCCAGCCCGGCGAGCAGCACCTCACGCAATTCAGCGCCTGATTCATGATGGTCAGGAAACCGTACCGCGGCTGCGATCGCGTGCACGTGCGCCTCGTGGGTATCGCTGCCCTGACCGATCAGGCGTTCGCGGATCTCGCGGCCGATCACCGCGGCGCGAAACGACGCTTCCGGCTCGCTCAGGAGGCCGAAGCACACCAGGAATCCGGTGTCGCCGATGCGCTCGTAGCTGTCCTGCGACCCGCAACGGCGCCGCATGACCGCCTCCGCTGTCGCCATCGCCCGCGCCGCCATCGCCGGCCATCGATCGCCGAGCGCTGCGCGCACCTCATCCATCCCGACCAGCCTGATCCGGCCGGCCGTCTCGGTGCGTGTCTCGGTCGTGTCGCCCGCCTCCGCCCGCAGCGTGAGAATCCGGAACTGCTTCAGATCATCCGATCCCACCAGCACCGAGGTGATCCGCGCGCCCAACCGGGATCCGTCCGCCCGCAGCAATGTCGCGCGAAAACTCGTGTCGCCACCCTCTTCGAGCTGCCGCTTGCGCGTCTCCGCGACCGCGGCGCGGCATTCGGGCGCGACCACCTCGAGCGAACCCCGTCCGATCAGCCCGTTCGGCGCATAGCCGAGCAGCCGATCGACATGCGGATTGGTCATCACGATGCGTCCGGTGCCGTCGATGATGGCCACCGCCTCGTCGACGGAGATGAACACCTTGGCGAGCAGGCGCTGGACCGAGTCCTGCTGCTGGCGTGTATGGAACGCCTCGGTGATGTCGCGCCCGAGCAAGGCGAAACAGACGCGGCCTTGGGCGCGCGCCGGTGCCGGCATCAGGTGCAGCCCGAGCATGAACGTGCTGCCATCGGCGCGGCCGCACCGCAGCTCCGTCCGCAGCGGGCCATGGCTGTGAATGGCGTCCATCAGCGTCGCGGAGTCGTCTCCGACCGGGAACAATTCCGCCACCGGTCGGCCGCGCACCTGATCTTCGGAAAATCCCGAGGCACGGCGAAACGCGCCATTCGCCCCGATAATGACCACGTCGGTCGTCGCCGCGCCGGCATCGCTGTCCAGCAGCAGCACGATGTCGTCCGATTGGTCCATGGCCTGGAACGTCAGCCACGCCTGCTCCTGCGGCGTGACCGCAAGCGGCATGGGTGGGCGCGAGACAGTGGCGGACATGGCGATGGCGGACATGGTGGTGGCGGAGATGGCGATAGCGGACATGGCGATGGCGGCGGCCCCCACACCGAGCTGACAGGCCCCGGCCACGGCTGGGTGCTACGAAATCCGCTCCTGTGTGCATCCGGAACGGCTAACGAAACGTGAATTCCGCGCGCCGGTGGCCGCGGTGCCGGCAGTCCGCAGGCCAGCGAGGCGCGCTCCAGGTCAGCCGGCGTCCGGCATCTCGGCTTACGCTGTGGACAGACTCGCGCTTGCGTCCTCGGGACGCTGGCCGGAACCGGGTCCGTTACCCGAGCAAGGGCGCGGCGACAGATTTTGGAGCCTGCTGGTGCGATGGGCCGCAGTCACCTGCTTCGCCGCACTGATTTTTACACTTGCTCCGCTGGCCCTGGTCCCAAGTGGAAGCCGCCCGGCAATCTGGCTGACGATTCTGTTTCCGGCGATCGTCTTCGGCTTGGAGTCCGACTCGAATCGGTTTCCGAACGCTGGTGATCATTGAGGTCATCGGATGTCGGAGGGACCCCGCCAAAATTCCCGGTGGCGCGCTCCTACGGCACGCACACGTGTTGGCCCGAGACGACCGGGGCACTTTGCTGATGCGACCTGGCTGCTCGATCCATGGCAAGCAAGCAAGTAATCCATCCGGACAGAGTTTCACAGAGTATCCACAGAGTTTCACAGAGAGTAAGCATATGGCGCTGCGCGCAAGGCAGGTCGACTGGTGCGCCTGTCATCCGCGCGAAGCGCCTAAATTCTACTCTGTGAAACTCTGTGGATCCTCTGTACTACTAACCCCGAAAATCACCGCAGTCCGCGACGAATTTCCGCTAACAAGGCGATAACGTATTGGTTTACTTGGGCTTTTACCGAAACGTCACGTACGGACATCGATGCCGTGACCGCGGTGATCGGTTTGGGTCTTTGGATTTCCCGGCTTTGCCTCGCCCTGCTGATCAACCTCGGCCATCGGCACTCCGGCAATTGAGTGCACGACTCGGTGCCGGTTCGGCCGCAGGTCCATTTGCGTACATTTGCGTTAAAAAACCTTCTTTGTCGGTGCCGTGCAGGGTCGCAGGTCAGCCGTCGAATCTGCGGAGCATGCCTGTCGCGAAGCGAAGAAGATTTTAACGCAAATGTACGCAAATGAGTGCAAATGAACGCAAATGGCCCCGTACCAAACGCGCCTTCCGAGCTAAACTTCAGCTTCGGTTGGTCCCGGGGGTGTTCCCGACAAGCCGATGCGCGCGCAGCAGTGCGAGCAGGCTCGACAGCACACGCGGCGGTGTGGCGCTCAAGTCACCTATGTTTGGTTGCGGCCGACGGCTGCGCTGTGTCTCTGTGGTGATTCTTGCTTACTGTCGTGCGGCAGTCTGCGGCAAGGCCGCCGGCCGGCAATGCGGCAATCGTCACCCGGCGTTCCGGTCTATAGTCGCAGGCATGCGCCCGGTCCTAACCCCGCCACGTCACGACCGCCTCCCCGCCGCGCGCAGACGCCTGCCCAGCCGCGCCACTGACCCCGTCCCATGACCCAACTCATTCTCTACCCCGCCATCGACCTGAAGGACGGTGCCTGCGTTCGCCTGAAGCGCGGCGCCATGGACCAGGCGACGGTCTACGCCACCGATCCCGCCGCCCAGGCGCGCGCCTGGCAGGACGCCGGCTTCGCTTGGCTGCACGTGGTCGACCTGAACGGCGCCTTCGCCGGCCGCGCGGTCAACGCCGCCGCCGTCGCTGCCATCCTCGCCGCCGCGCGCGTGCCGGTGCAGCTCGGCGGCGGCATCCGCGACATGGCGGCGATCGAGGCGTGGCTCGCCGCCGGCGTCCGCCGCGTCATCCTGGGCAGCGCCGCGGTGAAGACGCCCGAGCTGGTGCGCGCCGCCTGCCGCGCCTTCCCCGGCCGCATCGCCGTCGGCATCGATGCGCGTGACGGGTTCGTGGCGACCGAGGGCTGGGCGGAGACCTCGACGCTGTCGGCGCTCGACCTGGGCCGGCGCTTCGAGGATGCCGGCGTCAGCGCGATCATCTACACCGACATCGCCCGCGACGGCATGCTGAGCGGCCTCAATCTCGCCCAGACCGCCGAGCTGGCGCGCCACGTCGCGCTGCCGGTGATCGCCTCGGGTGGCGTGGGTAGCCTCGACGACCTTGCCGCGCTGCGCGATCTTGCCGCAGGCGAAGCTGGGGTGGCACGCGAAGTTGGCGTGGCACGCGAAGATCGGGCGTCCGGCACGGGGATCGAGGGCGTCATCGTCGGCCGCGCGTTGTACGACGGTCGCATCGATCCCGCCGCGGCGCTGGCACTGTTTTCCGCCTGATCGGCACCATATCCGGATCAATCGGCCGGTTGTCCGCAGAGTTTGCAGCAACGCGCGCCGGCTTTGCACGCAACACGCTTGCCACGCCCACGCACCACGACTGTAAGACTAGCCGCCATGTTGAAGCTGCGCGTCATCCCCTGCCTCGACGTCAAGGACGGCCGCGTCGTCAAGGGCGTGAACTTCGTCGCCTTGCGCGATGCCGGCGACCCGGTCGAGCAGGCCGCGCTGTACGACGCCGCCGGCGCCGACGAACTGTGCTTCCTCGACATCACCGCCAGCCACGAGGACCGCGACACGCTGCTCGACGTCGTCTCGCGCACCGCCGCGCGCGTCTTCCTGCCGCTGACCGTCGGCGGCGGCATCCGCTCGATCGAGGACATGCGCCGCCTGCTGCTGGCCGGCACCGACAAATGCAGCATCAACTCGGCCGCCGTCGCACGCCCGGCGCTGGTGCGGGAGGCAGCGGAGAAGTTCGGCAGCCAGTGCGTCGTGGTCGCGGTCGACGCCAAGCAGACCGGCCCGGACCGTTGGGAGGTATTCACCCATGGCGGGCGCCGCCCGACCGGCATCGACGCCGTCGCCTGGACCCGCCAGGTCGCGGATCTTGGCGCCGGCGAGATACTGCTCACCAGCATGGACCGCGACGGCACCGGCGAGGGCTTCGACCTGCCCCTGCTGCGCGCGGTGTGCGGCGCGGTGCGGCTGCCGGTGATCGCCTCGGGCGGCGTCGGCACGCTGCAGCATTTCGTGGAAGGCGCCCAGGCGGGTGCCACCGGGCTGCTGGCGGCCAGCGTATTCCATTTCGGAACGTTCACGATCGCCCAGGTGAAGACGGCGTTGGATGCGGCCGGTCTGCCGGTGCGCCTGCCGCGCCGGGCGGCCTGACGGGGCGGCGCCATGGCGAAGTCAGGCGACAAGCGCAAGCGTGCCAAACCGGCCAAGCCCAAGGCGACCAAGGCCAAGGCGACCAAATCCGGCCGCGCCAAACCGGCAAAGCTCGGCCGCATCATGCTGGCCAAGACGCTGAAGGCGAACAAGCCAACCAAGCACCTCAAGGCGAAGAAGCGCGCCAAGCCGCTGAAGCCGAAGCAGCTCGCCAAGGCCCTGATGACCGCCGCCCCGCCGGACCGGCCGGCGTCGCCGCTGTCCCTGGATCCCGCCGCCGCGGTGCTGGACCGGTTGTGGTCGGTCGTCGTCAGCCGGCGCGCCGCCGATCCCGCGGTCAGCCATTCCGCGCGCCTGCTGTCGCGCGGCGCCGCGAAAGTCGCGCAGAAATTCGGCGAGGAGGCGGTGGAGTGCCTGATCGAGGCGGTCGCCGGCAACCGTGACGCGGTGGTGGCCGAGAGCGCCGACGTGCTCTACCACCTGATCGTGCTGTGGGTCTCGACCGGCGTCAGTCCCGACGAGGTCTGGACCGAGTTGAAGCGCCGCGAGGGGGTCAGCGGGATCGCCGAGAAAGCCTCGCGCGCCGCGCAACTTCCTGTTGCCTTCGGGCTGGAGACGACGAAAATCCCCTGAGTGGGGAAAATCGCTGACTGGGAAAATTCCCTGACGTGCTTCAGGAGGTCTCGCAATGCCGATCAGCGGCCTGCCGCCCTACGACGACACCAACATCTTCGCCCGCATTCTGCGCGGGGAGATCCCCTGCAAGAAGGTCTACGAGGACGACTGGGCGCTGGCCTTCAACGACATCAACCCTCAGGCGCCGACGCATGTGCTGGTGATCCCCAAGGGCAAGTATTGCTCGTTCGCCGATTTCTCCGCCGCGGCGAGCGAGGCGGAGATCGCCGGTTTCATGCGTGCAGTGGGAAAGATTGCCAAGGACCTGGGGCACGAGGCGCCGGGATACCGGTTGCTGGCGAACATGGGCGCCGACAGCGGACAGGAGGTGCCGCATTTCCACGTGCACCTGTTCGCGGGCAGGCCGCTGGGGCGCATGCTGCCAAGCTCATAGACGTTCCACCAACGGTCGAGGGCTGTGGAAAGTCCGCCAGCGAGATCCCCCCTCGGACGCGCGCCATGCGCCCACCCGGCCAGCCATTACGCCACGCCACAGGAACAAATGAGCGCGTCTTGGGTCGACGCGGTCATGCCACCTACGGCACGAATGGCCGGGGCGTGAGGTGCTCGTCCAGGCTGCCGAAGCGCAGCCCCCAGGGCAATCGGGTGAACGAAGGAGAGGCGGACGATCAGCCGGTTCACTGTCATTGCGAGGAGCGACCGGTTCACCGTCATTGCGAGGAGCGCAGCGACGCGGCAATCCCCACGAGGGTGCGCAACCGCCAGGGGATTGCTTCGCTACGCTCGCAATGACAGCGACATCCGGGACAGCAGCATCCGGGACAGCAGCATCCGGCCGGGCCCATTGCTTCGCCCGATTGCCCTGGCGCAGCCCCGGGGACGTCTTGTCACACCGTCGGCCGGCCAATAGTCTGCGGCGTTCGGCCGCACATCATCTGCCGCTTAAATCGGTTGTCAGAGGGGAATGAGCATGACCACTACTCGGCGTAGCGTGCTGAAGACCGGACTTGCTGCAGGCGTGACGGCCGCCGCCGGAGTGGTGCGCCGGGCGCGAGCCCAGTCCGGACCACCTGCGGCCAAAACGCTGCGCGCGGTCATGCAGGGCGACCTACGCGTGTTCGACCCGATCTGGACCACCGCGAACATCACCGGTTACCACGGCGCCCTGATCTACGACATGCTGTTCATGGTCGATGCCACGTTCCAGGCGCAGCCGCAGATGGTCGGCAAATGGAACCTGAGCGACGATAAGAAGCTGTATACCTTCGAGTTGCGCGACGGCCTCGGCTGGCACGACGGCACGCCGGTGACCGCCGCCGACTGCGTCGCCTCGGTGCGCCGCTGGGCCGCGGTCGATGCCGGCGGCCAGGCCATGATGGAGCGTGTGAAGGATATCTCGAAGAAAGACGACAAGACCTTCATCATCGCAATGAAGGAGCCGTTCGGGCCACTGATCGACCAGCTCGCCAAGCCGATCACGCGCGACTGCTTCATGATGCGCGAGAAGGACGCCGAGACCCCACCGAGCCAGCAGGTCACTGCCAATATCGGTTCGGGTCCGTTCGTGTGGAACCACGACGAGGCCAAGCCCGGCGTGCGCTACGTCTACGACAAGAATGCCAAATACGTACCGCGCGCCGAACCGCCGTCCGGCCTTGCCGGTGGCCATGTGGTCAAGCTCGAGCGCCTGATATGGGAGAACATCGCCGACCAGCAGACCGCGATGTCGGCGCTGCAATCGGGCGAGATCGACTTCTACGAGGTGCCGCCGATCGACCTTATTGGCCAACTGCAGGCAGATCCGAACATCAAGCTTGAGGTGTTCTCCAAGGGCGGAGACATCGACATCCTGCGGATGAACTTCCTCCACAAGCCGTTCAGCGAGGTCAAGGCACGCCAGGCGCTGCTGTATCTGGTCAACCAGTTGGATTTCATGAAGGCGTCGTACGGCGATCCGAAATACTACGGCAGCCTGTCGTCCATCTTTGGCAGCAACACCGCGTACGTGAACGACGAGAATACCGACTGGTTCCGCCACGGCGTCGATCTCGACAAGGCGCGGCAGTTGTTCAAGGAGTCCGGCTACAATGGCGAGCCTGTCACCGTGCTGCAGGCCACGAACATCGCCTACATGAGCAACAACTCGCAGTTGATCGCCGGGCAGTTGAAAAAGATCGGTGTCAATGTCCAGTTGGCGGCGAGCGACTGGGGCGGCGTGGTGACACGGCGCGCCGTTCGGACGCCTGACGACCAGGGCGGCTGGGACATCTTCGTGACCGCCGACAGCGACTATTCGCACAGCGACCCGATCGGACTGGCCACCTTCCAGGCGAACGGGGACAAGGCGTGGTACGGCTGGCCAAAGAGCGACGAGTTCGAGGCGCTGCGCGCGAAATGGGCGGACGCCGCAACACTTGATGACCGCAAGGCGCTGGCAAGGCAGATGCAGCGCGTGTTCTGGGACTTCGTGCCGACGGTGCTGCTGGGACGCAGCGCCCAGCCGGCCGCCTACCGGTCGAACGTGAAGGGGTTCATCGGCATGCCTGAGATCGTCCCGTTCTGGAACGTCGAGAAGGTCTAACCCGGGGAAAGAGTCAGAACTGTTTCGGTCGGGTGACGCAACATTCTCCCCCTCCCCTTGAGGGAGGGGGTTGGGGGGAGGGGTCGCGTGCGAGAATCTTCGGTGCGACCCGAGCACGAACTCCTCCCTCCCTTGGTCCGCTTCGCGGCCAAA
The DNA here is from genome assembly GCA_003151425.1 of Acetobacteraceae bacterium. Classification (GTDB taxonomy): domain Bacteria; phylum Pseudomonadota; class Alphaproteobacteria; order Acetobacterales; family Acetobacteraceae; genus Palsa-883. Next base: position 14,278 of record PLXO01000236.1, on the reverse strand, counting down.
GCCCTCAAGGGGAGGCGGAGAACATTACGCCCCCAGCCCAACTTATCCTGAAACCCCGCCGTGTCCCGCCGCAATCAAGCCACCTTCGGCACGAACGGCCGGTTCGTGAAGTGTTCGTCCCCACTGGCGAAGCGCAGCCCCGCCGCCCTCACCGCGTTGTCCGGCACTTTCTCCAGCGGCACGTAGTACCGATCGTGCTCCCGCGTAACGGTATCGTTGTCCACCCGGTTGTAGCAGCAGATCAGCGTCCAGCGCCGATGCGGTGAGCGGTTCTGATCCGACCGGTGCAGCGTGTTGCTGTGGAAGAACACCGCGTCCCCCGGCTCCAGCTCGCAGGGTACCACCTTCAGGCGCGCCGTGATCTCCACCATCCGTTTCGGATCGGCGACGTTCTGGCCCTCCCCCGGCACCGGCACGTGATCGATCCGCCCCAGCAGGTGCGACCCTTGCACCATCTGCAAACAGCCATTCGCCCGCCCGGAGCGGTCCAGCGCGACCTGGCAGCTTGCCAGATGCGGGAACAGGCAGCCGTTGTGGTACCAGTAGCCGTAATCCTGATGCCACTCCCACGCCCCGCCGACGAACGGCTGCTTGGCGGTCAGCTTGGACTGGAAATGGTAGACCGGGCCGCCGAGCAGCGCCTCCATCGTGTCGACCATCCGCGCGCAGCGCGCCGCCATGCCATAGACGCTGTCGCCGGCACGGTTCCACAGCGCGACGCGCGTCGCCGCACCATGCGCATCGAGGCGATCCAGCATGTGGCTGGCGACTTCGGGGTCTTCCTCCATGGCGCGGCGCAGCAGATCGACCTCCGCAGCGTCGTACATGCCGGGGACAATGCGAAAACCGTCGGCGTTGAACGCGGCGATCTCCGCGGCGGACATCAGCGATGGCATGCGTTCCTCCCGTCGGCCGACCCCATGAGCCGGCACCCGTCAGCCGGCAGCATGTTCGCCAGCGTCCGGCAAAGAGTCTAGCATGGCGGGAAATTGGAAGGGAGCGTCGAACCATGCCAACCGATGACGCCGGAAATTGCCTCGAGGGGGTCCGCGTCCTGGACCTTACTCAGTTCGAGGCCGGACCATCCTGCACCGAGGCCCTGGCTTTCCTCGGCGCCGACGTGGTGAAGGTGGAGAACCCGAAGGGCGACCCGGGCCGCAGCTCCGGCGGCGCGCCTGGTGCGGATGCCTGGTACTTCCTGCAGTACAACGCCAACAAGCGCTCGATCACGGTGAACCTGAAGGACCCGCGCGGCTTGGCGCTGCTGAAGGACATGGTGACCAAGGCCGACGTGTTCATCGAGAACTACGCGCCCGGCGCGATCGAGCGGCTGGGTCTTGGCGCCGACGTGGTGCGCGGCATCAACCCCGCGATCATCTACGCTCAGGTGAAGGGTTTTGGCACCGGCAGCCCGTATGAGAACAATCTCGCCTTCGACATGATCGCCCAGGCCTGCGGCGACACCATGAGCGTCACCGGCCCGAAGGACGGCCCGCCGATGAAGCCCGGGCCGTCGATCGGCGACACCGGCACCGGCATGCTGCTGGCGATCTCCGTGCTCGGTGCACTGTTCCGCCGCACCCGCACCGGCCAGGGCGAGCACCTTCAGGTGGCGATGCAGGACGCCATGCTGCACTACATCCGCGGCGCCTTCGCAGCCCACGCGCGCACCGGCAAGCCGGCGCCGCGTGCCGGATCGGCCAGCCTGGGCGCGACCAATCCCCCCTGCGGCATTTTCCCCTGCAAGCCCGGCGGGGCGAACGACTACGTGTTCGTCTACACCAGCCGCGGCAACCCGGAGCATTGGCCGCGGCTGCTGAAGGTGATCGGGCGCGAGGATCTGATCGGCGACGAACGTTACGCGACGCGCGAGGCCCGCATCGCGCACGAGCCGGAGATCAACGCCATCATCAGCGAGTGGACGCGCCACCACACCAAGCAGGACGCGATGGCGATCATCGGCGCGGTCGGCGTTCCCGCCGGCGCGGTGCTGGACACCGGGGAGCTGCTGGGCGATCCCAGCTTCGAGGCGCGCGGCATCATGCAGACGATCCAGCACCCGAAGGCGGGGCCGTACAAGATGCCCGCCTGGCCGGTGCGCTTCAGCGGCAGCCCGCCGCCGATCCGCCCGGCGCCGTTGCTGGGTGGCAACAACGAGGACGTGCTAAACGATTGGCTGGGCATGAGCCGTGACGAGGTCGGATCGTTGCAGGCCGACAAGGTAATTTAGCCGCAGGCAGCGCCGTACCTAATTTGCCAAAACCAGCTTTTTCGCCGAGCATGAACATTCCGCGTCGTCGCAGCGAGGCCCCAAGATGTCCGGTCAAGACCGCCCCTGGTCGCCCCGCACGCTCGCAGCCCAGGCGCTCGGCCACGTCGACGCCGCGACCCACGGTCTGGTGCCGCCGATCCACGTCACCACCACCTTCCTGCGCGACCCCGACAATCAATATCGCACCGGCAACATCTACGCCCGCCCCGACAACGCCACCATCCGCGAGGCCGAGGCCATCATCGCGGCCCTGGAGCAGGCCCCGGCTGCGCTCCTGCTGGGCTCCGGCATGTCGGCCGCGACCGCCGTCTTCCTCGCGCTGCAACCGGGCGATCACGTCGTCGCGCCCACCGTCATGTACTGGGCCCTGCGCAACTGGCTGGTCGCCGACGCGGCCGAATGGGGCTTGCGCGTCGACCTTGTGGACACGAGTGATCTCGACGCGTTGCGGGCCGCCCTGCGCCCCGGCGCGACAAAACTCGTCTGGCTGGAAACCCCCTCCAATCCACTCTGGATCATCACCGACATCCGCGCCGCCGCCGACCTCGCGCACGCCGCCGGCGCGCGGCTCGTGGTCGATTCCACCGTCGCCACGCCCCTGCTGACGCGCCCCCTCGCGCTCGGCGCCGACATCGTGATGCATAGCGCGACCAAATACCTCAACGGTCACTCCGACGTCGTCGCCGGCGCGCTCGCGACCGCGGTTGAGGACGACTTCTGGACCCGCATCAAGCGCGGCCGCAGCATGCGCGGACAGATCCTCGGCCCGTTCGAGGCTTTTCTCCTCATCCGTGGCATGCGCACGCTCGCGCTGCGGGTGCCTGCCGCCTGCGCCACCGCACAGGACCTGGCGCTGCGCCTGTCCAACCACGCCGCCATCGCCGAGGTGCTGTACCCCGGCCTGCCCGATCATTCCGGCCACGCCATCGCCGCGCGGCAGATGCAGGGCGGCTTCGGCGGCATGCTGTCCATCCGCCTGCGCGCCGGCGAGGCTGCCGCCATCGCCACCGCCGCGCGCACGACGCTGTGGAAGCGCGCGACGTCATTGGGCGGCGTCGAAAGCCTCATCGAGCACCGTGGCTCCATCGAGGGGCCCGGGTCGCCGTGTCCGCTCGACTTGCTGCGGCTTTCAGTGGGGATCGAAGATGTCGAAGACCTGTACGCCGATCTCGACCAGGCCCTGACCGGCGCATGACCGGCGGCGCTCGCCGCGGTGTCTGCATGTTCACATAGGGCCCGAGGCGAGATAACCGAGTCGTCTCGCGCCCTTGGCACGGCGCGGCATAGCCGGCGTGGACGGGCAGTGCCGGCCGAGGCCGAAAGCCGTTGCCGGGGACGCCAAAAAGGCTGACCTTCGCCCCGCTGCCCCGGACTCCCCCCCGGGGACGTCGGCTCAAACAGGAGCGATGCGATGCAACGCGCAGATCTGTCTTGGCTCGGACTCCTCGCGGCAGCCGCGTTCGCCACGGCGCCCGCCGCCGCAGCGCCGTTCCGCTGCCCGCATGTCGGCGGCGAGTTCATCTTCGCCCAGAGCGCCAACGTCAACGGCCTCGACCAGGTCGTTTCCAGCGCTGTGTCCACGCGCAACATCGCGATGAACATCTTTGAGACCCTCGTCACCCGCGACGACGCCAATCATGCCAGCCCCGAGCTTGCCGATTCCATCGAGGAATCGCCGGACCACCTGACCTTCACCTTCAGGCTCCGCCCGGGCGTGAAGTTCCACAACGGCAAGCCGATGACCTCGGCCGACGTGCTGGCCTCGTACAATCGCTACAAACGGATTTCGATCCTGCGCAGCACCTTCGCCAACATCGATCACTGGGACGCGCCAGATGCCGCGACCTTCGTGATCCACCTCAAGCAGGTGCAGCCGACTTTCCTCGAGCAGCTCAGCTCGTTCTCCGTACCCATCATCATCACGCCCGCCGAGGATGAGAACGATGCGCCGCAGCAGCTCAAGATCATCGGCACCGGCCCGTACCAACTGGTCGAGTACGTGCCCGGCGGCTACGTCCGGCTGAAGCGCTTCGACGGCTACGCACCCAACGGCAACTACCAGGACCGCACCGGCTTCGGCGGCTACAAGCAGGCGTGCTTCGATACCGTGACGTTCCGTATTGTTACCGAGCCGGGCGCCCGCGTCGCGGCGTTGCGGACCGGCGAGGTGCAGGGCGCCGAGGACGTGCCCGCCAATTCGCTTGCCGGACTGCGTCAGGACAAGAGCATCACCCTGGTGCCGATCGAGAACTGGTCGATCATGGTGGCGCTGCCCAACCTGCGCCAGCCGCCCACCGACAACCTGTTCTTCCGCAAGGCGGTGCAGGCCGCGCTCAACATGGACGACATCATGAATGCCGCGACCGACGGCAACTATCGGCTGAACGTCGGCTTCCAGTATCCCGTGCAGTCCACCTACAGCGACGCCGGCAAGGAGACCTACGACATTCACGACACGGTGCGCGCCAGGGAGTACCTGCAGCAGGCCGGCTACAAGGGCGAGCCGGTGGTGCTGCTGACCAACAAGGATTACAGCTACATGTACAATGCCTCGGTGGTGATGCAGGCGGAGCTGCAGGCGATCGGCATCAACGCGCAGTTGACGGTTCTCGACTGGCCGTCGGCGATCGCGATGCGCCAGAAGCCGGGGTCGGTGTGGAACTACTTCTACACGGGGTGGGGCACCGAGCCGTCGCTCGGCCCGATCCCGACCATGCAGCAACTGATGCCGCCCAACCCCGCCTATTTTCCCAAACCCGGCGAGGAGGATGCCGAGCTCGCCGGCGACTTCACCAACATGAATAAGCTGCCCACGCCGGAAGGTCGGCAGGAGGCCTTCGCGCACATGCAGCAGCGCACGCTCGATCAGGCCTATATCCTGCCCTTCGGATCGATGACGATGGTCGAGGCGGTGCGCGCCAATGTGAAGGGCTTCAAGCCGTACCGCATCCCGCGCGTAGCGAACGTGTGGTTCGAAAATTAGTGAAGGCATGTCTGGTGTGACCAGCAGTGACCACACCCGCGACGGCGGTCCTGATCAGTGGCGGGTCGACAACGCTCGCCATCTGGCCGGTCTCACCCTGCACTTTCGACGCTATGCCCGCTGGAGCGAGAGCTGGGATCACGATCATTGCGCAGCCTGTGGGACTAAATTCGCGGAGTTTGATGAACCTGAAATTCTGCATGAGGGCTATGCTACGGGGCCAGATTGCCCAAAGGGTGCAGGATACGATTGGGTCTGTCCCACATGCTTCACAGACCTCGCAGAAATTCTTGGCTGGAAGGCCGCCTAGTCAAGTATCTTAGTGGCATTTCTCTGGTCTACGGCATGGGCTTTGTTCCGCAGCATGAGCGAGTGTGGAGGGGTGAGTGACGGATCTCATTCTGACGCCCGGGCAGACAACGCTGTCGGACTGGCGCGCCATCTGGCGCGGCGCCGCCCCAACGCTTGACCCCGCCTGCCAATCCGCGGTTGCCGCGGGGGCGGAGGCGGTTACTGCCATCCTGTCGCGCGGCGCGCCCGTGTATGGCATCAACACGGGCTTCGGGCGATTGTCGCATATCCGTATCGGTGCCGACGACTTGGAGGTGCTGCAACGGAACATCGTGCTGTCGCACGCCGCCGGCGTGGGCCTCGCCATGCCTGTCGCGGTCGCCCGGCTGATGATGGCGCTGAAACTGTCCAGCCTGGGACAGGGCATTTCTGGGGTGCGTCCGCAGACACTGGAGTTTCTGCAGACGATGCTGCGCCGCGACCTGATCCCGGTCATCCCCGCGCAGGGCTCGGTTGGCGCGTCGGGCGATCTGGCCCCGCTGGCACACATGACGGCGGCGATGCTGGGCGTCGGCGAGATCATCTCCAACGGCGTCGCAGGCCCGGCGGCCGCGACACTCGCAGCGCACGGACTGGCGCCGGTCACGCTTGGGCCGAAGGAGGGGCTGGCGCTATTGAACGGCACGCAGTTCTCGACCGCCTATGCGCTCGCCGGATTGTTCGAAGCCGAAACGTTGCTGGGTGCCGGCCTGGTGACCGGCGCGCTGTCGACCGATGGCGCGCGCGGCTCGGACACGCCGTTCGATCCGCGCATCCACGCAGCCCGTCGCCATCCCGGGCAGATCGAGGTGGCGGCGACGCTGCGCGCCCTGATGGAAGGCAGCGCCATTCGCGCCTCGCACCTGACGGGGGATGAGCGGGTGCAGGACCCGTACTGTCTGCGCTGTCAGCCGCAGGTGATGGGCGCCGTGCTGGACGTGCTGCGCCAGGCCGCGGCGACGCTGGCGACGGAAGCCGCCGGCGTGACCGACAACCCGCTGATCTTCGTCGGCGCCGATGGCGCGGGTGAGGCGCTCTCGGGCGGCAACTTCCACGCCGAGCCGGTGGCCTTTGCCGCCGATATGATCGCGTTGGCGCTGTGCGAGGTCGGTTCGCTGGCCGAGCGCCGCGTCGCCATGCTGATCGACCCGGCGCTGTCCGGCCTGCCGGCGTTTCTGACGCCGAAGCCAGGGCTGAACTCGGGCTTCATGATCGCGCAGGTGACCGCCGCCGCGCTGGTGTCGGAGAACAAGCAGCGCGCAACGCCGGCCAGTGTTGATTCCATTCCGACCTCGGCCAACCAGGAGGATCACGTTTCGATGGCGGCGCATGGTGCGCGACGCCTGCTGGACATGGCGGCGAACACGGCCGGCGTGCTGGGCATCGAACTGTTGGCCGCCGCCCAGGCGTGCGACTTCCACGCGCCGCTGGCCTCATCGGCGGCGCTGGAAGCGGTGCGTGCCGCGATCCGCGCCCGGGTGCCGCATCTGGATGAGGACCGGTTCTTCGCCCCCGACATTCACGCGGCGACCGACCTGGTGCAGCGTGGCGCACTGGCCGATGCGGTCGCGCCTTTAACTTTGCCCCTCGTTGGCTGACCGGAACTAAAGGAGCCCGTTGCGTGACACGAATCGACAACATGCGCCGCATTCGTGCCGCACGCGGTACGGAACTGTCGGCAAAAAGCTGGCTCACCGAAGCGCCGTTGCGCATGCTGATGAACAACCTGGATCCGGAGGTCGCGGAACGCCCGGGCGAACTCGTGGTCTATGGCGGCATTGGCCGCGCGGCGCGCGACTGGGACAGTTTTGATCGTATCGTGGGCGCGCTGCGCCGGCTGGAGGCTGACGAAACCTTGCTGGTGCAGTCCGGCAAACCGGTCGGCGTGTTCCGCACCCACGAAGATGCGCCGCGGGTCCTGATCGCCAATTCCAACCTGGTGCCGCACTGGGCCACCTGGGATCATTTCAACGAGCTCGATCGCAAGGGGCTCATGATGTATGGCCAGATGACGGCCGGCTCGTGGATCTACATCGGCGCGCAGGGCATCGTTCAGGGCACCTACGAAACGTTCGTCGAGGCCGGACGGCAGCACTACAACGGCGACCTGTCGGGCCGCTGGATCCTGACCGCAGGGCTTGGCGGCATGGGCGGTGCGCAGCCGCTGGCGGCGGTCATGGCGGGGGCATCGTGCCTGGCCGTCGAATGCCAGCCCAGCCGCATCGAGATGCGCCTGCGCACCGGTTACCTCGACCGCAGCACCGCCGATCTGGACGAGGCGCTGGCGATCATCGACGCATCCTGCCGAGACCGGCGACCGGTCTCGGTCGGCCTGCTGGGCAACGCGGCGGACGTCCTGCCCGAGCTGCTGGCGCGTGGTGTGCGGCCCGACATCCTGACCGACCAGACCTCGGCGCACGACCCGATCAACGGCTACCTTCCCAGGGGTTGGACCATTGCGGAATGGGAAACAAAACGCGAGCGCGATCCAAAATCGGTCGAGCAGGCGGCGACGCGGTCGATGGCCGGGCACGTCGAGGCCATGTTGCAGTTCCACCGCATGGGCGTGCCGACGGTCGACTACGGCAACAATATCCGCCAGCGCGCGAAGGACGCTGGGGTGGCCGACGCCTTCGACTTCCCGGGCTTCGTCCCCGCCTATATCCGCCCGCTGTTCTGTCGCGGCGTGGGGCCGTTTCGCTGGGTGGCGCTGTCCGGCGACCCGGAGGACATCTTCCGCACCGACCAGAGGGTGAAGGAGCTGCTGCCGGACAACCGGCATTTGCACAACTGGCTGGATATGGCGCGCCAGCGCATCCACTTCCAAGGTCTGCCGGCGCGAATCTGCTGGGTGGGACTGGGTGATCGGCATCGGCTGGGTCTGGCGTTCAACGAGATGGTGGCGCGCGGGGAGGTGAAGGCCCCGATTGTCATCGGCCGTGATCATCTCGACTCCGGTTCCGTTGCGTCGCCGAACCGGGAGACCGAGGCGATGCTGGATGGTTCCGACGCCGTTTCCGACTGGCCGCTGCTCAATGCGCTGCTGAACTGCGCGTCCGGCGCGACCTGGGTGTCGCTGCACCATGGCGGTGGGGTGGGGATGGGTTTCTCCCAGCACGCCGGCATGGTCATCGTCTGCGACGGGACCGAGGCCGCGGCGAGGCGCATCGCGCGGGTGCTGTGGAACGACCCGGCGACGGGGGTGATGCGCCACGCCGATGCGGGCTATCCGGATGCGATCGCGTGCGCTCGGGGCCATGGGCTGGACCTGCCGGGGTTGCGCTAGAGCACCTTCAGGCTGACCGCGGATACCTCTCAGCCCGTCGCTGAAAAGGGCGGCCACACCGACGGCGAGAGGAAACTATGGCCCGGCCACTCCCCATCGTTCGCCCAATGCCGGGTCGCGCGGCTGCGATTCAAGCCAGCGGTGCCGCAACCAGCAATGCGACCTCAGCACGGAACGCGGCGATGCGTTCGATCCAGGCCGCGATCTCATCCGGCTCCGGCAATGGTTCGGCCTGCAATGGATCGTCCACCGGGTAGCGGAATGAAATCGACCAGTCGGCAATCGCATCGAATGCCTCGGCGGCCTCCCGAAGCTTGTGGTCAGACGGAATTTGCGCAGCCGCCAGACCAAGATCGTGACCCGATCGGCCCCGAGGATACGCGATGCGCAGGCCGACCAGGACTGCCTTGATCAGTTTTTCTGCCGCCTGCTGGCAGTGATAGGCCGCTGCCGCCACGTTCGGTGGCGCGACGAGACAACGTTGAGCCGCATCCACGTCAGCGTCCGCGCTGGCGATCCAGTCCGCGGCGTCGCTCATGCCGGGCGCCGGTAGAGCACCACACCGTCGCGCGCGACGTCGTGGCTGAGGCTGTTTGGATCGTTTCGTTTCGCCTCGAACACGCCGCGGCGACAAGCCACGGCGTGGATCGGCAGCCTCGCAGGTGCCGCCGCCCGACGCAGGGCCGACGGCCGGGCGATTCCCGGTGGCGCATCGTCCGGCAGAACAACGAACAGGTCCCAGTCGCTGGCGTCGTCACCGTCCTCGCGTGCGCGGCTGCCGAACAGGAGCACCGCCTCGGGATGCACCAGGGCGACGATGCTCTCTACTGCCGACTGCAGACGCGGGTCCAAGCTGGTCATGACCGTACCGACCTAGTGGGGTTCGGTCGAATTGGTGCATCCACAGCCGCCCGGCGGCAAGTGCGGGCCACCTGCAACAGGTGTGGATGACCGCAGGTCAAAGCCTCCTCCCCCTCGCGTGTTCCAGGGCGGCCCCCGACCTTACCCAGCTCAATCCGCCGCCGACAGCGCCGCCGACCCGCCTGTAAACGCCGGCATCACCTCGCGCGCGAACCGGCGCAGATTGTCCCGCGCCGCCCCACCACCCGTCAGCAGCAGATACCGCACGCCCAGCTTCTCCAGCGCCTCGATCTTGCGGCAGATCTCGTCCGGCGTGCCGTACAGCGCGCTGTCCTCATTCGCCCCGGTCGTATCGGCAAACGACATGATGCTGGCCTTGTTGTCCCCCGTCGGCGTCTGCGCCAGCGCATGCTGCCGCTGCTGCGCCGCCAGCCGCCGCTCCAGCGCCGCCTGCTTGTCCGCCGCGTCCTTCGCCACATAGAACGCGCGCGCCACACCGACCTCCATCGGGTCGAACACCCGCCCGCGCGCCTCCACCTGTTGCTTGAACCAAGCCAGCCGCTCGCCCGTGGCTTCGAACGGCGCGAACTGGTCCAGCAACAAATTATAACCCCGCTCCGCCACCTTGCTGATCGAGCCTCGACTTCCCGCCCCCACCCAGAACGGCGGGTGAGGCTTCTGCGCCGTCGGCGGCTCCACGATCACCTCGTCGAACTGCCAGTACTTCCCGTGATGCGTGAACGGCACGTCCGAGGTCCACGCCCGCGTGATCACCGCCAACGCTTCCTCGTATCGCGCATCCGCCTCCTGCATCGGGATGCGGAATCCGGAAAACTCGTTGTGCCGGTAGCCGCGGCCGACGCCGAAATCCAGCCGGCCGCCGGACAGCAGGTCGAGCGTCGCCGCCTGCTCGGCCAGCAGCACCGGATTGTGCCACGGCAGCACGATCACCGCGGTGCCCAGCCGCAGCGTCCGCGTCCGCGCGCCCAGCCAGGTCAGCAGGTTCAGGCTGGCCGAGACCTGGCCGAACCCGGTGAAATGGTGCTCGACCAGGAACGTGCTGTAGAACCCGAGTGCCTCCGCCTCCACGTTGTAATCGATGAAGTCGCGGAACCCCAGGCCGCTGTCCACGTCGGGACCGCCCCGCTTCGCCTGGGCACTGCCGAACAGTCCGAACCGCATCGCGACCTCCCGCATCCTAACCGGATCGACGCCCCGGACTGACGCCGCGCGTCGGCGCCCCCTGGATCGACACGCCGCATTGACGCCACTCGGCGCGGCGCCGACAAGCGCCCGCCCATGACGGACCCCAGCGCCTGGATTCTGAGCGATGACTATGCCGGACTGCAAGCCCAGGCGATCGGCCTCGCCGAGGCCGCCGGCCTGCGGTACGAACTCCGCACCCTGGCGCCCGCGATTCCCTGGCGGTGGATCGCAGCCAGACTCTGGCCGGCGCCGCTGTCCGTGGTGGCCGACGCGGTCCAAGGCCCCCTGCCCGACGTGGTGATCGGTGCCGGCGGCAAGGCGGGGCCGGTGCTCGCCGCGCTACGCCGCCGCGGCGCCCAGGTGGTCCAGGTGCAGCACCCGCGCATGGACCCGCGCCACTTCGACCTGGTCATCGTCAACCGGCACGACGGTCTGACCGGGCCGAACGTCGTGGTTACCCGCACGGCGCTGCACCGCGTGACCCCGCAACGCCTGGCCGACGCCGCCGAGGCCTGGCGCGGCCACGTCGCCGCGCTGCCGAGGCCGCTGGTCGCGGTGCTGGTCGGCGGCTCCAACGGCCGCCATCGGCTGGACCAGGCGGTCGGCGTTGCCCTGGCGGACCAGCTCGCCGGGATGATGCGGCGCGACCATGTCGGGCTGATGCTGACGCCCTCGCGCCGCACCGACCCGGACGTCATCCGCACCCTGCGGGAGCGGCTCGCCCCGCTCGGCGCCTGGGTCTGGGACGGGCAGGGCGAGAATCCGTATTTCGGCATGCTCGCCCTGGCTGACGTGATCGTCGCCACCGAGGACAGCGTCTCCATGGTCTCCGAGGCCGTCGCCACCGCGGCGCCGGTGTTGCTCGCCGCGCTGCCCGGATCGTCCCGCCGGATCGACGCCTTCCACCGGGCCCTGCTGGACGAGGGCCGCATCCGCCGTTTCGCCGGACGCTGCGAGGTCTGGCCGACCGCGCCGCTGAACGATACACCGCTCGCCGCGGCCGAGCTGCGCCGCCGGCTTCGCCTGTAGGGCGGGAAAGCGTAGCGCATTCCGCCATCGCGGTGCAGGGTCGGCGGAATGCGCTACCCCCCCGGATCAAGCATGCCCCCGGGCGCTTGACCCGGGGGTCCGGGGGCATGGCTTTTCCGCCCTACGCACTACGCACGTCGCACAACCGCGGGATTGACGCATGCTGCAGATCCAGACCTTCGACCAGCGCGCCGGCGGCAACGTTCTGTACAAGGCGCTGGCCCACCCGCTGGCGGCCGAGAAGATCGTCCGGCTGTATGCGCGGCTGCGCGAGGCCGCGCCCGTCGCCCTGTATGATCCCGACGGCATCGCCGAGCCGCTGCTCGCGCTCTACCCCGACCTGCCCGACGTCGCCGGCCTGTTCGTCCACGACGTCCAGCAAGTCGGCCGCGTGCGCGGCGGCCAGACCGCGCACGCCCTCACTGGCCAACCGCTTACCGCGTTACCAGGCTCGGGCGCCCACACGGTGCTGGTGGCGGCCTTCGACGCCGGCCGGATTGCCGCGCGCATCAAGCCGTTACTGCCGCCAGGTGCGACCACCCTGACGCTGGACGAGGTCCGCCTGCCGCCGGAGCTGCTGACCAACCGCAGCCGGTACCTCGATCGGCTGAACTTCGCGACCAACTTCGTGTTCTTCCGCGACGAGGACGGCCTGTCCACGCGGCTGGTCTCCGCCAACTACTGGGCCGGCTACGGCGCCGGACCGATGCGGCTCTGGCTGCGCCTGTATGCCGCCAACGGCACCGCGCTCGCAACCTGGGAGCAGAAGCTGCCCGCCGGCCCCGGCGGCTTCGCCATCGACAGCCGCGAGGTGCGCGCGCGCTTCGACCTGCCCGCATTCACCGGCCAGCTCCTGGTGCACGCGATCGGCGCCAACGGCCACGACGTGGTGAAATACGCGCTGGACACTTTTGGCCCGGACCACGGCGCACCACACCTTGGCGCCGCGCGCGGTGACGTTTCAATCGGGGGCGTTTCAATCGGCGGCGCCGCAGGTAACGGCGCCAGCCTGTCCTGCACCCACGACGCCAACGCCTGGCCCTCCGATCGCTACGCCGGCCTGCCCGCGCCGCGCGACGACGAGCGCGTGGTGCTGTGGCTGCAGAACAGCCACGCGACGCCGATCCCGCCCGGCGCGGTCGCGCTGGACCACATGGGCGCCAATCGCCCGGTCGCGCTGCCCGAGCCCGTCGGCCCGTTCGCCTCGCTGGCGTTGGACGTCGCGACGCTGCTGCCCGACCTGCGCTGGCCCGCCCAGATCGAGCTGCGCGCCGGCCGCCACGTCGTCCGCCCGCGCTACGAGGTGACCCGCGCCGGCCGCACCCGCATCGCCCATGTGAACGTGGAGCGCGCCGATCTGCAGCCCGACCCCGGCATCCCCTCCCTGTCCGCGGACCTCGGCCGCGGCTACCTGCTGCCGTTCCCGGTGCTGCCGCGCGACCGCTTCCGCACCATCGTGCAGCCGACGCCGATGGCCGAGAGCCAGGCCGACCTGCCGCTGCGTCTCGACGTGTTCGACGAGGCCGGGCGCAAGGTCGCCGAACGCTTCCTCGGCCGGCTGCCGCGCGATCACGGCCTGGCGCTGGACCTGGACGAGGTGACCGAGGTCGCGTGCGGACACGCGGAGCTGGTCTACGACTTCCGCGACGGCGGTGGCGCCGACGGCTGGCTGCACGCGCTGTTCCGTTACGAGGACCGCACCTCCGGCCATGCCGCGGAATCCAGTTTTGGCGCGCACATGTTCAACACGCTGATGACCTACCGGGATGAACCGCAATCGTATCATGGCGCGCCGCCGGGATTGTCGACCACGCTGTTCCTGAAACTGGGCGACGCCGCGCGGCGGAGTTTTGCGGTGCTGATTTATCCGGCGTCGGCGCCGTTCCACCCAGGCTCGTCCACCACGCTGCTGTTGCGCGACACCGAGGGCAACCAGATCGCCGAGGCGCACATCGAGATCGCCTGTTCCGGGTCAACAATGATCTGGCCCGACAAGGTGTTTGGGCGTGAAACGCTGGCGCAGGCCGGCCCGCACGGCTACGTGCTGGTGCGCGATCCCACCTGCCGGCTGTTCGGCTACCACGGNNCTCGATCACATGTTCGGATTCTGATTGCAGATCGCCTACTGATCCGACTCACCGCCCGCGTCGGTACGACCCGGCGCCTGCTCCCACTGGCCCCGCGGTCCCATTGGACGCAGCGTTCTCACGGTGCATAGGGTCTTCCCGTCATCATGCGGCGCGGGCGAGGGCGGGTGCCTGCGGGTCGGCATCGGCCTCGGCAACACGCTGCTCGACCGCGGCCGCGTCGA
>PLXO01000123.1 GCA_003151425.1 Acetobacteraceae bacterium | reverse complement strand
CCGTGCTGCGGGGATGGCCGGAACAGGTCCGGCCATGACGTTGAAAGGCCGCACCGCCCGACCAAAACGAGAATTGCTGGCCACCGAGTTAGCACTCTCTGTCATGAGGGAGAACAATGGCAGAGGGCGAGCCGTGTGGCCTCTCACCGTCGCCGGCAGTCTTGATGCCCCGGCCATCCATCGCGGCATTGGGCGGGCGGGGAAGGCCGGGACAAGCTTCCGAACCGGTGGATCCACGAAATCAGCCGGCGCCCGCGACCAGCCGGGTGAACGCGGCCAGTTGTTCCATCTCCACATCGGACACCGCCACGTACTCGATGCCGCCATGGCGCCAGGAGATCAGGTGGAACCCCTGCCGCGTCTCGCGCCGGAACGACGCGTCGGACGCATCCGGCGCGGCCCAGGCGAACAGGTTGATCACATGCTTGGCGCGCCGGTACACCACCGCCGCCGCCGGGTGGCCATCGATGTAATCGACCCGCCCGCCGACCAGCGGATACCCCTCGGCCGCGAAGTCACTCACGTTCGGCGAGACATCCAGCCGCGCCGACAGCCACGGCTTCACCGTGTGCTGATCCGAGGTCAGAACATCCGTCAGATGATCGGCCATCAGCGAGCGGATATGGCTGTCCAGCACTGCCTCGGTTACCGCGGCCCCCATCGGTTGCGCCGGCCCGCCCAGCACCAGCAGCGTCAACACGACCCCCGCCAGCGCGCCGGCGAACCCGGTGCCGGCGAGCGGTGCAAGGCGCCAACGCGACCGCACCGGCGACGGTGGCACCACGCTTTCGCGCGGCAGCATGTTGCCGATGCGCTGCGCCAGCCCGGGCGGCGCGCGGTGCCGGGTGAGTGTGGCGCGGATCGCCCCCTGCATGGTCTGCAACTCCTCCAGCTTGGCCGCGCAGGACGGACAGTCCGCGAGATGCCGCGCCATGCGCCAGCGGCGAAACCAGCCGAGCTCGCCGTCGAGTGCCGCGGACAGCAGCGGCGCGTAGCGATCAGATTCCATCATGCGCCTCCTTGGCGACAGCATCCTTGCCGAGCGTCTCCTTGGCGGCTTCGCCGTGCCACAAGCCACGCAGCGCATCCCGCGCGCGCGACAGCCGCGACATGACGGTACCGATCGGTTTGCCGGTGATGCTGGCGATGTCGCGGTAGGACAGTTCCTCCACCTCGCGCAGCAGCAGGATCTCGCGATACGACGACGGCAGGCGCTGCATCAGCCGTCCCACCGTTGCGTGGTCGATATCGCGCAGCAGCACCGCCTCCGGGTCGGATTGCGGGCTGCCCCACAGCACCCGTTCGTCCTCGACGCTGTCCGGCTCCGGCGTCTCGGCCACGAAGCCGAGGCGTGGCGAACGGTTCTCCCGCGCCCAGGTATAGAAGGAATTGCGCACGATGCTCAGCAGCCAGACGCGAATATTGTCGCCACGGAACCCATCGAAGAAACGATACGCTCGCAGATAGGCCTCCTGCACCACATCCTCGGCGTCCGCCGCGTTGCCGGTCAGCCAGCGCGCGAGATTATAGGCCGCGTCGAGATGTGGCAGGGCCAGCAGCTCAAAGCGCCGTCGTGGATCATCTTTCGGCAAAGCCCCCTCCTGGCTGTCCGCTCCTGCACGCATAGACCACGTCCGGGGCGACGTTATTCCGTTCGGCGATCGGGAATAAGTCGCACCGATGGCGGGTCTATGTGGCGAAGCGGGTCCGACGGGCGGCCCGCAGGTGCAAGGACAACAGACATGCAAGACGGCGACAACGGATCGGGACGACGCGGGTCAACGCAACTGGGCCGGCGCGGGGTGCTGGAGTGCATGACCTGGGCGGGCACCGCCATGGTGTGGACGATGGTGGGCGGCGTGCCGCGGGCGCGGCTGATCGGCAGCGCGGCGGCGGCGACCACCGACTTCAGCTTCGTGCAGGTCAGCGACAGCCATCTCGGCTTCGACAAGCCGGTGAACCCGGACACCGCCGCGACCTTCGGCGCCGCGCTGAAGGCGGTGACCGAGGTGCCGGGCGAGCCGCGCTTCCTAATCCACACCGGCGACATCACGCACCTGTCGAAGCCTGGGCAGTTCGATCTGGCGGCGCAACTGCTGACCACGGCGAAGCTGCACACCTACACCGTGCCGGGCGAGCACGACGTGCTGGGGGATGACGGCAAGAGCTGGATGAACCGTTATGGCAAGCAGGAAGGCGCCAAGGGCGACGGCTGGTACAGCTTCAACGCCGGCGGCGTGCATTTCATCGGCCTGGTCAACGTGATGAACCTGCAGGGCAACGGACCCGGCGCGCTTGGCAACGACCAGCTCGAATGGATGGAGAAGGACGTTGCCGGCCTGACCGCCAGCACGCCGATCGTGCTGTTCGCGCATGTGCCGTTGTGGACGGTATATGCCGACTGGGGCTGGGGCACCGCCGACGGCGCCCAGGCGCTGACCTATCTGAAGAAATTCGGTTCCGTTACCGTGCTGAACGGCCACATCCATCAGGTGATGCAGAAGTTCGAGGGCCACGTTGCCTTCCACACCGCGCGTTCCACGGCGTTTCCGCAGCCGGTGCCGGGGACGGCGAAAGGTCCGGGGCCGATGGCCGTGCCGGCGGGGCAACTGCGCACCTACCTGGGTATCGCGAAGGTCAGCCTCGTGGCGTCGAACGCACCGCTCGCCATCGTCGACACGCCGCTCGTCTGAGGGGATCGCCATGCAGAACGAGTTTTCACCGGGCGCGATCGCCCGGCGAGGGATGCTGCGCGCCACGCTGAGGCTGGCGGGCGGCGTGGCATTGGCGGGCGCCGCGATGCGCGTGGCCGCGGCGGACGCGACGGAGATCCACGTCGACAACTTCAAGTTCGCGCCGACACCGCTGACGGTGCCGAAGGGGGCCACGGTCACCTGGGTCAATCGCGACGACATCCCACACAGCATCGTGTGCCAGAGCCTAGGGTTTCATTCGAAGCCGATGGACACCGACGCCAGCGTCAGCCTGCGCTTCGATCAGCCCGGGCGGTATGAGTACCTCTGCGGGCTGCATCCCTTCATGCGTGGCCAGGTGATCGTCCAGGGCTAGGCCGGATTCTGCAACGATCACGGGCGCTGGCCGGCCCCTGCCGAGTTTCCATTTTCGACCCGGGTGGCCTCCGCCACTCACCGCGGACCGGGCAGGCCGCGGCCGCGCGTCACGACCCCCTCGCCGAACCGGGCACGCAACGTGTCGATCGCGGTCTGCGCCGCGGCCAGGCGCGGGGTGTCGGGGTCTGCCAGATCGCCGCGATCGGCCTCCGCGCGAGGGACCAGTGCGCTGGCGCCGATGCCGATCAGGCGGAACGCCGCCCCGGTCGCCTCGCGCGCCAGCAGCGTGCGGGCCGCGGCGAACAGGCGGTCCGGCAGCACGGTCGGCGTGGCCAGCCGCTGCGTGCGCGTGCGCAGCGCGAAGTCGGCGGTCTTCAACTTCAGCACCACCCCGGCGGCGGCGAACTCGGCCTCGCGCAGCCGGCGCCCAAGCTTCTCCGCCAGGCGCCACAGGTGCCGTTCAAGGTCCTCGATCCGCGTCAGATCACGATCGAACGTGGTCTCTGCGCTGATCGACTTCGTCTCCCGGGTCGGGTCCACGGCGCGCACGTCCTCGCCACGCGCGCGCCGCGCCAGCGCCGGCCCGTCCTCACCCAGCCGACGCAGCGCCTCGCGCTCGGACAGCGCCTGTAACTGACCGAGGCGGGTGATGCCCTGGCCCTCCAGCTTGCGGGCCAGCGCGGGGCCGACGCCGGGCAGAAGGCGGACGGACTCGGGTGCCAGCAGCGCGGCCGCCTCAACGGCGCCGATCACCGCGAAGCCGCGCGGCTTGTTGCGCTCGACCGCGATCTTGGCGAGCAGCCGGTTGGGCGCCAGGCCGATCGATACGGTCACGCCGACGCACCGTTCCACCTCCAGCGCGAAGCGGGCGAGCACGGCGGCGGGCGGGGCGCCGTGCAGCGCCTGGGTGCCGGCGAGATCGAGCACCGCCTCGTCGATCGACAGCGGCTGCACCATCGGCGTCAGCCGCTCCATCAGCGTGCGGATCTGCCGCGATGCGGCAACGTATTTGCTGAAATCCGGCCGGATCACGACGGCGTCCGGGCAGGCCTTCAGCGCCTTGAACATTGGCATGGCGCTGCGCACGCCGGACAGCCGCGCGACATAGCAGGCGGTGCTGACCACGCCGCGCGTCCCGCCGCCGACGATCACCGGCCGTGTCGCCAACTCCGGCCGGTCGCGCTTCTCCACGCTGGCGTAGAACGCGTCGCAGTCGACATGCGCGATGGTGAGGCTCAGCAACTCCGGATGCCCGACGATCCGTCCCCCGCCGCACCGCGCGCATCTGACAATTGACGAGTGAAAACTGAAAACTGATCCACAGTCGCGGCAGAGCGCCGGGGGAGCACCTCCCTCCGGGTCGGATGGAAATTCCTGCCCGCTCGATCGAGGCGACATCGCCATCGCCGCTCCATCCGGCGCCGCTGATCCGTCGGTGTCTTGCCGCCGACTCCAACGTGCGCTGCACATCGCGCAGTGTAGCATGTCATTGTCCACCGCCGCGCCCGCCATTTTCGAGTCCGCCGGTGGCAGCACCCGTCGCGTGGAGCGATGGTCCATAGCCTGCCACCGGACCAATCCCGGTGACCGGCGACCGGATTGACCCGGTGGCGCGTTTCATCCTGTCGCGATCGCAAGGATACTGCGCACATGCTGCCTGAGACCTTCGACACGGCCCGCCTCATCCTCCGGCCACTCACGCCCGCTGATGCTGGTCCGATCTTCGACACCTACGCCCGCGATGCGGAGGTGACACGCTTCGTGATCTGGCGGCCGCACCAAAGTCGCTGCGACACCGAGGCCTTTATCGATCTCTGCGTCGCAACGCCTGCGGATGTCGCGCGGACGTACGTGCTGGCCGATCGGCAAGACCGCGCTCTCCGAGGTATCTTCGGGCTGCGCCAGACTGCCCCGTACCGGCTGGATTTCGGCTACGTGCTGGCGCGGCCGTGGTGGGGGCAGGGCCTGATGACGGAGGCTCTCACCGACGTTGTGCACTGGCCTTGCGCCAGCCCGCAGTCTTCCGCATCGGTGCCGTGTGCGACGTGGATAACATCGGCTCGGCGCGCGTGATGGAAAAGGCGGGTCTGGTCCGCGAAGGTGTCCTGCGTCGGTGGCTCGTGCATCCGAACATCAGCGACGAGCCGCGCGACTGCTTCAGCTACGCTCGCACGCGCTAAAGCATTTTCACGCCGACCGGAAACCCCAAACTGTCATTGCGAGGAGCGCAGCGACGAAGCAAACTCCCGCCCCCGAGGCAGGGGATTGCTTCGTCGCTGCGCTCCTCGCAATGACAGGTGCGGCGGGCGATCCCGGTCACCATGAACGCGCGCTAGAAGCTGCCGCTTCAGGCGGCGCCCGTGGCGGCGCTTCCGGCGGAGCGTTGGTGCGCCGGGCCGCCGGTGCTCATGAAATTGCGGGCGGTGTTGATCAGGGAGAGATGCGAGAACGCCTGTGGGAAGTTGCCGAGCTGGCGCTTGCCGACCGGATCGTATTCTTCCGACAGCAACCCGACATCGTTGCGCAACGACAGCAACCGCTCGAACAGCGCGCGCGCCTTGTCGTACTCGCCCTGCAGAATATAATTGTCCACGAGCCAGAAACTGCACGCCAGGAACGCGCCCTCCCCCGCGGGCAGACCGTCGGTTCCCGACCCGGTATCGTACCGCAGCACCAGGCCGTTGCGTAAAAGGCCGCGCTCGATTGCCGCCACGGTGCCCCGCACACGCGGATCGGAGGGCGACAGAAAGCCCACGAGTGCGATCAACAGCAGGCTCGCATCGAGCTCCTTTGCGCCATAGGATTGGACGAAGCTGTTCTGCGCGGGATCGAAGCCGCGCTCGCAGACCTGCTGGTGGATTGTGTCGCGAATTTCGCGCCAGTGGTCCAGTGGCGCCTCCAGCTTGAACTGCTCGGCCGACCGAACCGCGCGATCGAAGGCGACCCAGGCCATGACCTTCGAGTGTGTAAAGTGCCTGCGCCCGCCACGGACCTCCCAAATTCCTTCGTCCGGCTGGTTCCAGATTTTCTCAAGATGCGCGATCAGCGCCAATTCCAGACCCCAACTGGCGGCATCGGCATCGATGCCGGCCTTCCGGCCAACATAGAGGGCGCCCAGCAGTTCGCCGTACACGTCGAGCTGGATCTGCCCGGCCGCCGCGTTGCCGATGCGGACCGGGGCTGAACCTTCATAGCCGGGCAACCAGGGCAATTCATATTCCGTCAGCCGGCGCTCGCCGGCCACGCCATACATGATCTGAAGGTCGTCCGGACTGCCCGCGACCGCGCGCACCAGCCATTCGCGCCAAGCCTTCGCCTCACCGAGAAAACCTGCCCCTATCAGGGCGTACAGCGTGAACGTGGCATCGCGAACCCAGCAGAATCGGTAGTCCCAGTTGCGCGGGCCGCCCAGTTGTTCCGGCAGGGACGTCGTGCTCGCGGCGACGATCCCGCCGGTTTCGTGATGCGCAAGCGCTTTCAGGGTCAGCACCGATCGCAGCACGGCGTCGGACCATTCTCCCGCCGGCTTGAACGGCGCAGTCCAATCCGACCAGAACGCCTCGATTTGCGTCAAAGCCTCCGCTGCCTTCAGCGGTGCCGGGGCAGGGCGATAGGATGGGGTCCAGCTCAGCACGAAACCAATTTCCTGCCCGGCTCCGACGGCGAACTCGCCGACGGTGCGCATGTGCTGCCCTTGCAGGTCGACAGGCGTATCCAGCAGCAGCCTGTCCGGACCGGCAATGAATTGCAGCCGCCCGTCCTCCTGGCGCGACACCCAAGGCATGACGGAGCCGTAGTCGAAGCGGACGACCAGCTCGGTGCGCATTACGACCGTCCCACGGATCCCCTTGACCAGGCGCACGACGTCCGACACGCCGTCACGCCGCGCCATGAAATCGATGACGCAGATCGAGTCGTCCTGCGTCTCGAACGTGGTTTCCAGGATCAGCGTGTTGCCGCGATAACACCGCGTTACGCGCGCATCGGCCGCGGTCGGCGCGATCAGCCAGCGTCCATGGTCGGTCTCGCCCAGCAGCGCCGCGAAGCAGGCCGCACTGTCGAACCGCGGCAGCCCCAGCCAGTCGATGGAACCGTCGCGTGCCACCAGCGCGGTGGTCTCGCAATTGCCGATGACCGCGTAGTCTTCAATGCGGCTCGGCATAACGCGCTCCAATATCGTCACGCCGCGCGGGAATAATGTCCCGCTGCGCGTGTGGCCGGAAGTCCAGCACCCTCATCCCCCCGTCGCGAAGCCTGGATATAGCGTCATGCCGCCGTCGACGAACAGCGTGGTGCCGACCACATAGTCGGAATGATCGGATGCCAGCCACACAGCCGCGCGGGCAATGTCCTCGGGCTCGCCGATGCGATCGTAGGGAATCAGCTTCATCAACTTGTCATAGGCCTCCTGCGTCTCCCAGGCAGCCATATTGATCGGTGTCCGGATGGCGCCGGGGGCGATGGCATTGACGCGAATGCGGCGCGGCGCGACCTCCTGCGCCAGGCTTTCCATCAGCAGCTTGATGCCGCCCTTGGACGCGGCGTAGTTCGCGCGGCCGGCCCAGGGAATTTGCTGGTGAACGGAGCTCATGCAGATGATCTTGCCAGCAGCACACGACACCGATGGTACCACGCCACGGCGGAGGAATTCGCGGATTGCCGCCCGCGCACACAAGAACTGGCCGGTCAGGTTGACCTGCAGCACGGTGTTCCACTGCGCGAGGGTCATTTCATGAAACGCCGCATCGCGTTGCAGGCCGGCATTGTTGACCAGGATGTCGATGGTGCCGAACTGTTGCACCATGCGTTCGAACATCGCGCCCACCTGCTCCTCGGATGACACATCGGCTTGATAGGCGATCGAGTCGACACCGAAACGGCGAATTTCATCCACCACGGCGTCAGCTGCCTCCACGCCGTCGACGTAGTTCACCACCACGTCAGCGCCGGCCTGACCGAGGGCAATCGCGACGGCCCGGCCGATGCCGGAATTGGCGCCGGTGACCAGCGCCCGCTGGCCGGCCAGTATCCGTTGGGCCGGAAGCGAGGGTGAAGCTGGTTCGGACGCGGATGGTTCGGGCGCGGGCGATGCAGCCGATCCGGTCGTGTCCAATCCGGTCGCGGCCAATTCGGTCATGGGTATACTCCGGTTCAAGGCGTCGGCGTCCGAGGGCGTCGTCGTCCGAGGGTGTCGGCGACGTCCGGCGCCCAAAAAAGCGACAACGCGCTAGGGCGCCCAAAAAAGCAACAACGCGCCGGCGTGCCGGGTGTTCCCGCGATTTGGCCAGGTTGCGCCCGTTATATGGGCCTTTGTCGCACAGCTTTGCGGACTTCGCGCCCCCATCCGAAACAGATGGCTCGACAGCGCGAAGCCTGCGACGCAACGCTTGTCGGCAGCGCAACCGTCGGATGAATTTTTGAGCCGTCGGTATCAGACACGTCTGCATCAGCTCCGTTCGGCGGCGAGCAGAAATTCCTTGTTGCCCTCGGGGCCGGTGATCGGGCTTTCGGTGATGCCGAGCACACGCCAGCCCGGCAGACCGGCCCACCAGGCGCGGATACAGGCGCACACGGCATCGTGCACCGCGGGGTCGCGGACGACTCCCCTGCGACCGACCAAAGCCGGACCGGCCTCGAACTGCGGTTTGATCAATGCCACCGCCCAGGCACCCGGCACGCACAACGCCAGCGGCGCCGGCAGCAGGGTGGCGAGGCCAATGAAGCTCGCATCGCAGACCAGCGCCTCGATCGAATCGGGCACCGCAGTTGCATCCAGGTAGCGCGCGTTGGTCTTCTCGTGTACCACCACCCGCGGATCGATGCGCAGCTTCCACGCGAGCTGGCCATGCCCAACATCCACCGCATGCACCCGGGCGGCGCCATGTGCCAGCAACACGTCGGTGAAGCCGCCGGTGGAGGCCCCCACGTCCAGGCACACCAACCCTGCCGGCGCCAGCCCGAAATGCCGCAGCGCGTGGTCCAGCTTAAGGCCGCCGCGAGACACCCACGGATGATCCTGGCCCCTCACCTCCAGCGGCGCCTCGCCGGCCAGCAGATCGCCGGCCTTGGCTACCCGCCGCTCGCCACTGAACACCTTGCCGGCCAGAATCAATGCCTGAGCCCGCGTGCGGCTTTCCACCAGCCCACGATCCACCAACATCTGATCCGCGCGGCGCTTCATCCCACGCGGCGCCAAGCAAGGTCAGGGCTCCGCCCTG
>PLXO01000288.1 GCA_003151425.1 Acetobacteraceae bacterium | reverse complement strand
CTCCGGTTAAATGGACACCCCAGACGTGACAAATCGGGCGGCTCCCTTTTCCGGTCGCAGAGCAGGAACAACCGACGCCTTGTTTGCGGCACGCCGAAGTCGGCCGCATCGAGCACCTGAGGTGCCACCTTATAGTCCTCGCGCAATGCCTCCAGAAGGGCATCGTACTTCGACCAGTTCCGCATCTGCACGACGTTCTCGATGACCAGCCAGCGCGGCTTGAAGGCGCGGACGTAGTTAAGGACATACAGTGCGGTTTCCCGACTGACTTCGTCCCAATCCAGCGTTCCCCGTGCACAGGTGTGGTTCGTGCACTCGGGCGACGCCAGCAGCAGTTGAACCTCCGAGACGCCACCGAGCAGTCGCCGGCTCGACCGCCGGTGGAGCATCACATTGCGGCGTTGGTGCACTTTGAAGATGGAGGTTGAGATGCCCCTATCTCCGAACGCTACACGATGACCGCCTGGCGACGGATGGATTTCGGGCGTCCAGCCACCAGCATCCGATTCAGGACCGCCATGCCGATAGCTGCCTCGGTCTGCTGCGCGGCGAAGCCACGGGCTCGCAGCCGAGGTCCGATCAGCGCCTTGTAACGACCCATCGTCGTTTCGATCAGCGAGCGTTGGCCGTAGTTGGTGGCAACCTGCCAAGCCCGTCGTCCCCGTTCCGTGATCATCTTCAGGTAGCGATCACGCTGTGTGGGCGGACCCGGTTCCCCGCTGGGCACGGCCGTCGAACGCGGCGGGATCACCACTTCGATGTCATCGCCATGCGACGCGATCGTCTGATAAGTTGGGTCTCCATCATAAGCGCCATCGGCTGTCACGCGGGCGATCCGGCCGTCAATCTGATCGAGCAGCAACGCCACCTGGGACGGATCGTCGGCGTCCTGATCGGTGAGGGTCTGCACCACGATCATGCCGTTGTTGGCATCGACCGCCAGATGGAGTTTGCGCCATTTCCGGCGCGATTTTGCGCCGTGCTTCGTCTCCAGCCATTGGCCCGCGCCGTAAACCTGCAGGCCGGTGCTGTCGATCAATAAGTGCAACGGACCGTGCGGCACAGAGGCCGGCTGGATCACCGGCAACGTCACGGCCCGACGGCTGATCGTTGTGTGATCTGGCGCTGAGATCGTCAGGTCCATCAACGTGAGGACCGACGCCATCAGGCCTTCGGCCTGCCGCAACGGCAGCTTGAACGCCGCGCGAATCATCAGCGTGGTCTGGATGGCGGCGTCCATATAGCGAGCCTGGCCACCCGGTCCAAAGGTCTGCCAGTGTTCCACCGCGCCGTCCTCGATCCACAAGGTGAGGCTGCCACGCCGGCGCAGCCCGGCTTCATACGCCGGCCAGTTCTGCACCCTGAACGACATCTTCGGGATGTGGTGACCGCGATCAGCGTTGTGCTTGTGGGGCATCGAAGCGATCAGAACCAGAGGGGGAAGGGCATCCTACCACGCCTTCAGCTTGGCGAAGTGCACCAACGCCTCTCCCGTGCGAACACCGGCGAACGCCCGGAGGCTGACGGCACAAGCGGCGGTTATCTGCCTCGCGGCGGACATGGTGCGGCGGCGATCTGGACGATGAAATTCCGTTCGCGCCGCAGGTGCACTGAATCGACCCCGCCGCGGCCTTGGTCCGCGTGCTTGACGGAAAGGTTCCCAACCCACAGTGCGCCCGTCGCACGGACTTCATGCGCGACGGGCTCGCCTTGAGGGCGGCCCCCGGAGCCGCTCCCGTTCGCTGGCCCGCCCCCAAGTAAGAGTCAGGTCCAGATCAAATCTCCTCGACCTCGCAAAGACGATGAAACTGTTTTGTGGTTGCGTAACGGGCCGTTATTCGCGCTGGAAGTCACGCGGCATGCCGGGGCGGATTGCATCACGCATTCGTTCGGATCTAAAAATCGGAAGGAACAGTGCTCGAACGGCTGCTACCAACCACTGCCGCTCGCGGCAATCGCTGCGACCACAGCCGCGGTACCCGCAATGAAATCTCGCCCGTCAGGATTCGATTGCGCAATCGGCAAAGTCAGCGTTGGCGCCACATGCGGCGTCTGCCCGTTCCACAGCCGATCGATATGGCCCAGTCCGCCGCTCTGCAGTGTCTGACGGATCAATTGGAAACTCTGCTGCCCGTCATAGAGCTGCACGTACGACGGATGCTCCTGATCCGTGGGAATCCCCAGCCGTGCTGCAAGCAGAGCCCGCCGGAAATCCCGAATCGTCGGCGATCGCCCATTCTCCACTTGCGTGTCGGTGAAGACGATATCGCTGCTGCCATCGAAAGTCAGTCCGCGCCGGCGGAAACTCGATCCGCCGATCAGCGCCCAGCTATCGTCGATGATGATGACCGTGCTCTCTATGCGGCTGTAGCACTCCGGAAATCCAATTAGATGGAACGCGACCGTCTGCGCCGTCGGCAACTGGGGGACGATGGGCGTGGTAGCGGCAGGGTTCCCCACCACGATGTTGTAGCGGTCCTGCACTTCGTAAGACGCCATGCCTTCGTAGCCCGGCGCGAAGTCGGGCTTCTTTGGAACGCAAATCATCAGCCGCAGTCCGGGCAGTGTCTGCAGCCGCTTGTTGAGCGTCGCAATCAGATCGACAGCGTAGGCGGTCAACGTCGTCGAGGTATCCGCGGTCGAGCAAAAAACGGGCGTCTCAATGTAGATGAAGTGCCGCGCGACCGCAATGGCATTGGCCAGAGCCCACTGCGTATCGCGGCGTCCGAATGCCGAACTGGACAGTTCGCGGATCAGTTCCTGAGCGATCAGCACCGCCGTGCTCGTCGGCGTCGGCGTTCCCGCCGGCGGGTTGCTCTTCAGGCTGTTCAGCGCATTCTTAATGTCCTGTTGGTTGGTCAGTGAGCTGGGCAAAATCGTCGAGTTGTTAATCAGCGAGTCGATCGCGTTGTCGATTAGGCCCGGGTTGGCCGCCAGCACGTCATGCAGCTCAGGTGATTCGCAGTAAGGCGCGATGTTCTGCAGCAGCGCTCCTGCAAAGGTACCGCTGTTCCCGCTCGGCTGCTGTCCGAGAGCAACTGCTGTAGGCTCCGCGGGCAAATTCCAGCTGCTTCCACTAAGGGTCACCACGCGGCCCACGATGTTCTGCGCGCGCCGCAGCGCGTGCCGTGCGATGTCATAGGCCACCCGCCCGCCCGCTGAACTCACGCCGGTCAGGCCCGTTTCGCGCCCGCCATATCCACCCGGCTCCCCCAGCCGCGGCAGGTTGCAGACCGCCTCCTTCGCAAGGCGTCCGCCGCCGATCACGCCGGTCCGGTTGCTCGAGCTTAAGCCCGCAACGAGCAACTCGCGGCGCGCCATTGTCGGAAAGCGGGAGGCGTCGCGCGGCGTCCCTTCGCCCGTAAGCGCTTCGACCCAGCCCAAAAGGCTTGTCGGGGCGGTGGCCGTCGTGGGAGTCCCCAGCCCCAGAACGCCGGCATTGGACACGCCCTGAAAACTGGCCGTCGTAGAGGGGTTTGTCCCTGGCGCAAACGGCGGCTTAGCTTTCGGCCCTGGCGCGATATTCGCCGAGAGGCCGCCATAGATCCGAGCAGTCTGATTCGGCAACACGACCACCATGTCGAAACTCAACGTCGCCGAAGGAGGAATGACAATCTGGCTTGCAAGGATTCCCGGAGTCTTTAGACCCAGCGGATCGGTCAGATAAATGCTCAGCGTACCGCCGCTTGCCGGGATTAGCCGTCCCTGTCCATCTCCGCGCTGCTGGGTCGCGTCCACGCCGAACAATCGCGTATAAACGCGCACCCAGGCATTTGCCGTCGACGGAGGAAAGCCGGCGATTGTCAGAATGACGTCCGCCTTGGTGAAATCGGTCGCGCCCGAATTGAAATAGGCGGCCGTAATCGTGAGCGAGGAAGGCAGCGTGATTGACAGGGTTGCACTTGCATCCGGGGTCGAATTACTCGGAAAAACCGGCCATTGAGCGCTGCTCCCCGAGGCGGTGGGCAGCGTGAAGCTGCCGTCCAGGGCCTGCGCCACAGCGAGCGTGGGAGTGGCCCCCGACGCCAGCGCCTTCCCGATGGCGCCGAGCACATCGTTGCCATTGGTAAGAAGCGTCAGGTTTTCGTTGATCCGCACGTCCGGCTGCTGCTGCGATTGCGTCGCGGGATCCGAGGCATTCATCGTCCCCAGCAGGTAAGCCTTCAATTGCACCAGCCGCAACGTATAGAAATCCCGCTGCAAGGTGATGTTGCTCGGCAGCGTGGGCGGGGTGAACGTGCTCGTAAGCTGCCCGCTCGTCGACGGACCAAAGACGATGCGATTGCGATTGTCCTGAGTGAAGCTGCTGTTCACCGCCTGCACTTGCACGGTTGTGCCTTGAGTGGTGGTCGAAATGCCAGCACTTGACCCGGTGGTAAGCGCGGTCAGGCCCGTAAGCAACGTTCCCGTATAGGGCGTGCCGTCGGGATTTACGATGCGAACGCGAATGCCGCTCGTGGGCGCCAGCGTGGAGAGATGGGTCCCCAACGCGGGCGACGTTGACGCGGTCCCCGCCTGCAGCAGTTGATACTGCTTCATCAGCGCATTGAAGGCCGACATCACCGCTACCGGATCGATCGGCAAGCCATCGTTATCGTAAATCCGCAACTCACAGCTGTTGAAGCCGAGATTCGCCTGCGCATCGACCATCCCTTGGGTCTGCGAATTGGTCTGGTTCGGGTAGAAAAAGTAGCGCGGAACCTGCCGGAACGGCAGCCCGTTCGCCTGCTGCGGCCGCGTCGTGCTCGCCGTTTCGAGCACCTCGGCATAGAGCCGCGCCAGCCGCAGCCATGCCGCCTCGAACAACGTCAAGAGAACACCCGTCGTCTGCACGGAGCCGTCCGCGTTGATCAGCGTCACGGGCATCGGCTGCCCTTTGGTCGGGTTCACAACCAGCAGCGCGGCGGTGCAGGGCGCGGCCCAGTTCACGCTCTGCACCGTCAACGCCATCGTTGCATCGTTCGCCGTATAGCTGGGCGTGCCGCCGCCGCTGGGAACCCAGTCCTGTGCCAGCTGCGGCATCGCGATGCCGAAGGCCTGAACTCCCAAACTCTGGAGCGCCTGCGTGACCGTCGATGAATCCATGCGCAGTCCTCCTGCAATCAGAATGACGTGCCCGATTGCCGCCCGAGCGGATCGGTCAAGCGCACGGTGTAGGTGTTGACGTCGCTGGCCGCGCACGGCACCAGCACCTAAAGCGTCCATTGAGCTTGTGCGTCGGGAACGGACTTGGCCAGCGCCGGTCCCAGGTAGGGCGGCGGGAAGCGTTTGGGAAACACCGGCGGCAACGCCAGCATGCCTTGCCCGATCGCATCGGGGGCCGAGCTCAGCACCACGTTCAGGAGCGTGCGTCCGGGATGCGCAGGATCGGCCGCCGCTTTCAACAAATCCACCGCCGACGGCCCCAACGGACTCGCCGGGGTCGGCAGATCGGTCGTAAACATCAGCAGCACCGCACCGTTGCCCTGCGTGAACGACCCGATCTGGATCAGCGGCGGATTCGGCGGCTGGCAATATCCGGACAGCACCTGCGACGGCAGCGAATTGCCCCGGTACGCGCCGTTCGCAGGATCATCCGGCCCGATCGCGGTCACGCGATAATAGTATTGGGTACCAGCTCGCTGTCGCCGCGCCATCCACAATGCTTTGGCCGGTTGTGGTCACGCCTCCGCGAAGCGGAATATCAATGTAAGGCTGCCATCCCGGGTCAGACTCCAGAATCTTCGCCGGACCCATCAATCCCGCATCGGCGGCCAGCGCAGGACTCCATACCCGATACACGCGATAGCCCGCGGGAACCACTCCCGTCTCTACCGGAAGAGCGATCACTTGAATGCCATTCGTGCCCGGTGACACGTCGTGCAGGCGAACTCGGGGCTGTCCCGGCACCATCCGGCGAGGAACGCCGAACACCGCAATTTGGGGCGGGCGCGGCGCCTCGACGCCCTGGCTACTCACCGCAGAAATCATGTATGCGTAAAGAATCGAAGCATTGCCCGGCAGCTCGACCTCAGTGCGCGAGCCCTCGATCGGATCGGTATTCAGCCTCGAAAACGACTGCAGCGCCTGGTCATAGTTCGCCGCCACCAGCGCCTTGAGCGTGGCTCCGCGCGCTACCAGCAACGCATTGGGATCAGGATCGGGCGCGCTCGGCGAAAGCAGTTGCAGGAGCGCGCTCTCGGTCGACTCCCACACCATGTAGCCCGCCGCCGAAGGATCGCTCGTCCAGTCAAGAATGCCGCGCGCCTTGTTGTAAGCATCCGGCAACGCCGTCCAGTTGATCGCGGGCGGCGTGAAGTTCACCACCGGCGGCAGCGGGTTATACGCTTTCACGATGCGGCCGATATAAGCGGGAGCAGAGGCCGGAGCATTCGGATCGATCGGATCGCTCCACTCGCCGGGGCGGATGCGCTCCGTCGCCGTCGCATAGATCGCCAAGCCGATCTCGTCGCTCGAGGAGTAGTCGAGCGCAAACCCCTGCAGCGTCACGCGATACTGCATCACCTGATTACCGGTGACCCCGCTCACGTCGGTGATCAGCACCACGGTGCCTGAGTGGTTGGAATCGATCGTGGGCAGCACCACGCCGGGGGCCACCGTGGCGGGATTGTTCGCTCCGTAATTCCATGTCAGCAGCAGCGGCGGCCTGATCGGACCATCGCTACTCATCGCCAGGCCGGACAAATAGGCGGGGCCGAGATTCGAGCCGGATGCGACAAACTGCCCCGAGATCCGGATCACGCCCGGCGAGCGATCGGTCCAGTCCCACATCACCTCGATCGTCAGCGTATAAGGGACGATCTTGCCGGAGGCCGGCAGCGGGTCCACCGCGAACGCCGCATTGCGCAGGCCAGGCTGCGCAATCGGCGCCGCATTCAGCGTCACATCCGCTTCCGTCCAGCCCGACCACTGACCGAATACGTCGATCCCCGCCGCCAGGTAACGGGTCGTTGCACTTCCGTCGACCGGCAACTGACCGGCGGCATCCTTGAAGTTGGGCAGGAGACCGTCAGGCGACGTGCCGGGAGCGGGGCTGGCAGGCGGCAATCCCACATAAGAATCGTATCCCAGCACCGGCGCTCCGCGCGGCGTATTGAGCACCACCGACTGGAACGGCTGCCTGCTTGCCAGCAACGCATAGGCCTGCGGGCTTGGCGGTGGCTGCCACGTGAGCTCTACGGCGACCTGCGCCGTCGTATCGCGCCCGAGCACGGCATGGGTCTGCAGCAAATCCGCATTGAAGCTGGAAGCGACCGCGACCTGCGGGGCCGCCTGCGACAAGGCGGCAAGCTCCACCTTGAGCCCGAATGGCAGCACATAGGGCGCGGTCACCATGTAGTCGTACTCGGCATTTCCCGCCGAGTCCGCCAGCGTCGAAAAGACGGCCGGCTCGAGAACCGGTTGCGGCGCAATATCCGTCGCCCCTCTGGCGGCTCCTAGTGAATCCAGTACGGGAAAATCGATCGTTCCATAGCCGAGTGCCGTCGCCGCGTCGGAATCCGTGCCGACGGCAAGCATCGACAGATCCACCACCGGTATGACCACCGTGCTCGGCTTCGTCGGGTCCGCCTGGGCGTTCGGCAGGTTTGCCTGCTTGATCCCGTCCAGGGTCAGCGTCTCCGTATAGAGCGATTGCATCTGCGTCGGACTCGTATCGATGCCGTTCTGGAGACAGCGCGCGATCATCGGAAAGAGATTGCTCGTCGACCGCAGGTTGCTGAGATATGCGGGAACATTGGAGGGTGGCCATGCTGGCAGCGGGAACGTAGCATCGCCGGTAGCCGGCGGTAGCCCGCGAAGCAGATGCGCGATCGACAAGCGCTCCCCTGCGGCCGTGAAACCGTCGGTCGGCGCCGTTTCATATCCTTGCGGGATCGTGTCATTGTAGGCCGTTCCCAGTTCGCCCTTCTTCGCTGGCAGCCCCACCACCTGGATCAACTGCCACTCCGGCAGATTGGCATAGTCGTCCTGATTGATGCTGAGCGTCTTGTTGACCGTTCCCATGCCGGACACGCGCAAGCCTGCCATCCCCGGACAGGCGAACAGGCCGGTTCCCGCGTATGAGGCCGCGTACACGAGTCCCGGAATTGCCACGCCGTATAGGTCGTATGCCGTGACCGTCAGGGTCTGGTTCTGCGTCGGCGCGAGCTCGAACTCGACCAGATACATGAGACCGTCGCTGCTGACCGGAAACGGCAGGTCGACGCTTCATCCACCGGCGCCGGCGAGGTCAGGATATTGCGGATCACTTCCGAGGGAATGTTCTTGCGCGCCCGCCGATACACATTGAAGGGCCGCCGCGGAAAGCCGAGCTCGGGTGTGGTAAGCCAGTGCAGCGCCACCGGGATTCCGAGCTGCGCCAGCCCGTCCGTGGCAGCAAGTGCTACCCTGTCATCTCCGCGCCGATATGCCTCGATCAGCGTCGCGGCATGGAGCGTGAACACATAAGGCCAGACGGCGAGCTTAGACATGATCCGCCTCCCACGGCGCATTCGGCCCGATCGGCAGTGCCACGATGATCGCCGCCAACTCCGTGAGCCCGAACACCGTGCTCGCCGGCCGGTGCAACTCGATGGTCACCGTCGTCCCGCCTGGTGCGGGCGAGAACCCAGCGGAGAAGAAGGCGATAGTTCGCGTCCCCGAGGTGGAATAGAGAAAGCCCGCGATATTCGAGCCGCCCGTCTCCTTCACCTCTAGTGCGGTCGTGGCCGTGATCTCTACGATGTTGAAGCTCGGATCGCTCGGATCCACCGGTACCAGCGAAGGCTCTTGCCGAACGCGCCAGAGCGGCTCCGTGCAATCGATCAGGATGCAATAGGGCACGTAGGATCCGCTTCTGCCCTGCGGCACCCAATAAACGGTAATGGTGTTGTCGTTCGGTGCCGGTAGCGCCTGCTCGCCTGCTGCCTGGAACGCCGACTCTATGTCCTGATCCGCGACTCTATCGGCTTGCCCGCCGCTCGGCATCGTCAGGGTCAAGGGGCCGTTCAAGTGGCTGTGCCGCACCCAGCTTCTGCCCAGCTCGTTCGCCAGCTCCACCAGGCTGGGGTACCTCGACGTCGTGAACCGCGTGCGATAGAGCGGGACAATGGCTTGGTTGGGAGGCGGGGCCGGAGTCACTGCCGGATTCGTCGCAATGTCCAGCGTGTAGGCCATGCACGGGCGCAACTGCACATCGGCGGTGTACTGCTGGTTCTGGTACGCCGCGGTCGAGCCCACGCACGGCAACAGCCCCTTTTGGATCAGATTCAGCAGCGAGTCATATCCGGCCGGGCCCAACCCGGAGACGGACTGCGTTTTGCTCACCGAGGTCGCCGGATCGTTCAGCCCATCCGCTGCCCGCAGATCGAGCACAAGCTGATAGTTGTAGGCATTGAAGAGCTGAATCGCCTCCTGGTCGTTGAAAACGACGGTCACCGGATCGGTATAGAAAACATTCAGCTCGTTGTTCGTCGGCGAGCACGACATCACCCACGAATCGAGCTTGGGGGGTGGCGCGGAATCCGTGAGGAAGGTGAACCCCTGCTCGACATTGTTATAGTGCGTGACCGTAGTCCCGTCGGCCTCGGTCGTCGTTACGTCGTATACCGCCGTTATGGTGTAGGTGGTGTTCGGCGCCAGCAACGGCACGGGCGCCCCGCCGTTCAGATACCCCTCGACTGTCGCGATCTGGCCGCTCTGCACCTGAAGTGCGAGCTGGTAACGTTGCGCTTCGCTCAGCGGGCAGGCCTCCACGGCGCCGATCACCACGGTTGGAGGATCCAGCTCAGCCGGACCGATCTCGGCCACCTCGATAATCGTCGTCTGCGGCAGGGGTGCGAACTGCACGAAGACTTTCGTGAGCGTTTGCAGCGCTCCATCCATGTAGGCCACCACGTCCTCGAGCTCTCCCCACCACGGACCCGTCGGATCCGTCCATTCCGCGGGTAGCCCGGTCGTACCCAGCACGAGGTTGGGGTTGAGCGCTTCAAGCGTGGACTGCCGCACCAGCGTGCCGCTTGCGTCCCGCTCGCGGATGAGCACGTCGAATCGCCGCTGCACGGCCGCGCCGTTCGCCGCCGTGCCCTGCGTGCCAGGCGTGCTCGATGCCTCCAGCGGGTCCAGTTGATTCGCCGCCTTCAGCAGCGAATTGTCCTGAGCACATTGCAGCAACGCATCGAACTCGCCGAGGATCGACGAGGTGCCGAGCGTTTTATACGATACATGCGCAAGTCGCGGATTGAGCGCCATATAGAGGCGCACCTGCGTCGCCGCACCCGTAGTGAGCCGCACCCAGCGCCAGTTCGCCTGCTGCTCCTGCAGTTGCGCCTGTGCCCGCTTGAGTGTCGCACCCTCGTCGCCGGCAAAGTCGTCCGCAAACGAACTCGCAATCTGCGTCAGGCTCGTGCTGTTCACGAGCTCGGGCAGTTCCAGCGCGCGCAGGCAGTACGTGCGCTCGTTGAAACCCATCGTGTAGCCGGTTCCGCAGGCGAGCCCGATGATCCGCGCGGCCTGATAGCCGTCGCCGCCGAACATCGGCCCAAAGGCGGCAAGCAGGTTCACGGCATCCGCAAAGACCGGGCCCTCCACCTGCATCCCAGTGGGCACGGGCGAGCTGCGCGTCGTCCCCGGTGGGTCGGGCGTCGGAATCCCCAGCAGGTTCCATCCGTCCAAGGCCGGCCCCAGCGGCTGCCCGCAGAAGGTCCACAGCACGCATGCGGGAGGTGCGATCGGATCGCAGAGGCCGCCCCAAATGGAGCTCAGTTGCCCATTCAGCGTCGTCGAGCGTTCCAGCGCGTGGCTCGCCAGGTTGGGATCACGGCTGAACAGCGCCAGGTCCACGCGCGTAGCCGTCTTATCGTTGCCCGACGAGTTCTTGCGCCACACCACCGGAGGCCGCGGATCACCCGAGGGCAAGGGAGGACAGATCTTGAGCTTCCGGAGCGCATAAACCGCCGTGCGTCCTCCGCCCAGGCTCACCGAAGTCCCGCCGGTGCTCGTCGGCAACGTCGCGCACTGCGGAACCGGCAACGTGAAGGTATTGGTAATAGCGCTGGCGTCGGCTGCGTAGCCGAACTGCAGCACCGGAACGGTATCGATCGGCACAGGCGTCAGATTGCCTGCCGTCGCTTGCGGTGGCAGCGTCGAGAGGTTGCGGGTGACGGTCTCGACGGCATCGCCCAGGCTCGCATCGATCGGACGGCTCCCGCCCTGTCCCGACGGAATGACCGGCGCGTAGCTCTGCAGATACATTCGGCTGATCAACGGCGGCGGCGGCGGCGGCGGCGATTGGCTGCCGATCGCAAACTCCACGCAGGCCGAGACCTTGAAGAAGAAAAATTTGACCGAGCCGCAAATCTCCACATGCATATAGAACGGGTCCGGAGCGGTGACCAGGAAGTCGCCCGACGCGCCGATGCTGACCACCAGCAGTTGTAGTTTGCCCGAGAGATGGACGTCTCCAACGATGAACAGCTGCGGCGAGAACGAGACTCCCAGGTCCGCTCCCACCACCGCTTCCAGATAGATGTCGATGGCTTCGCTGCCCCAGATGACCGACGCCGAGATGCCGACCGCCACCGCCACTCCGGGCAAACTCGAGGTCGAATTCGGCGGGAACGGGCTGATCGGCTGCCCGCCGATCATGAAATAGCCTGAGCCCTTGACGATGCCGAGAATGTTCGCGCTGATCGGCGTCTGGATCGTGCCCAGCCAAACATGCCACGTATCGAGATCGTCCCAGCTGAAGAAGATCGAGATCGGCACGTTGATCGTGATCAGGTTCTGGACGTTCAGGTTGACGCTGACGCCAATCGTGATCTGGTCGAGGTTGAAGTCGATATCGAGGATTCCGAGAATCCCCACCGTCAAATTATTCGTGTCGATCCCGTCATCGCCGCTCTGCAATTCGGTAATGATCTGCAGGTTCACCGTAATGATGATCTGCGGCCCCGGCAGCGTCAGCACGAACATGCCCCGCATGTTCAGCAGCTCTCCGTCGATCGTTCCCAGCAACGCGCCGATGCCGATCGCCCAGTCGCCGATCTGTGGCACCCAGTTTTGGAAGCTGGTTGTCGCGTTCTCGAGGAACTGCGGCTGCCCGCGCGAGCTCACCAGCCACTGCAGATCGGGCCCGACGGCACTGCCCGACTGGGTCGGCTGAAGATTCCGCATGTAGTGCATCGCGAACAGGCCGAAGAATCCGAAGATTCCCAGGCCCGATGCGCCGAGCACGATCGGCGTCGGGAAGTCCACCGCCATCCCCAGGTAAAACGCCGTCGCGTTGCGCGCGCCCTGGGTCACATGCTCCACGCCCACCTGCGCCGCAATGCGCAATTGCAGCGGCACCAGCGTCAGGTCGAAGCCTCCCTCGAACCCTCCCTGCTGGATGTTCACACTGCCGCCGCCCGTTACCGCGCCCGGGATGTTCACATGGATCCCCAGCGGCAAGATCATCGGGGCACTCGAGCCGTCCAGCGGGATCTTGATCTGGAACTCGTCGACCGTGATCACGCCCAAATCGGCCTTGATCACCAGATCCACTTCCAGCGTCAAGGGATTGTGCTGCGCGATCCGCGCCTCGGCGATCTTCAGCAGGTCGCCAATCGGCCCGGGCAAATTGAACAGCGAAGGATCGCTCAGGTCGAGCGTGTAGCCCTTGCTCGTATCGAAGACGAACTTGAACGCAGGCGTACCTGAAAAGTCCAGGCTGATCCCGACCGCCTTGTAACGGACGCTCGAGTTCCGCGAAGAATTGATTTGCAGCAGGCCTATATCGATATCGAAACGGAAGCTCACGCCGTAATCGAACGTAAGCGCCGCCGCGGTGAACTTCGTCGAGGAGAGCCCGCTCGGCACGTTCTCGCGCACCACCAGCGAACCGCCAAAGAGCGTCGCACCCACCGTGTTGATCCAGCCCAGTTTGCCGATCGTAACCGGCACCCCAAGGCTGATCGCCAGGTCCGTCCATTCGCCCGCGCTGTTCGGATCGATCGCCGTCGTCGCCGCATTGAGAATCGGCGTAAAGACCAGGACCGCCCCGAAGATGTCCTTGAAAGTGTCGTACTTTCCGCTTCCGTCTGGGGCGTTCTGCATCTGCAGAAGCTCGTTCTGGTCCGCCGGAGCGGCACCCAGCGTCAGCGTTTCGGTCAGATTGTTCGTGGCCGTGTCATAGGTCACATTCAGCGTGAAATCGACGATCGTTTGCCCGGCGTTCGTATTTGCCGTAGCATTCGGGGTCTTGGTCAGCCCCAGATTTCCAGTCGAAACGCTCCCCGGAGCCCCCTGCAACGCGGTCTGCGTTTGCTGCTGGAAGTCGATCTCTCCCGACACCTCGAGCAGTACCGGAATATTCTTCTCCAGCCGCACGCGGAAGCTCAATCGCCTCAGCGACGTCGGCTTGCTGCTGTTCGAAGCCGCGGGCGGCGTTGCCGGCGCCGTCGGCGCGCTCGGTGGGCTGGGCGTGACCGGCTGCGATGGCGCTGCCGCCCGCGCCAGCGTCCCGCTCACCGTATAGGTGGGCTGCCCCGGTTTCGCGGTAACCGTCAGGATCGCGACCCGGTCGCTCTGAGCGCTAATGCGGTTCGCATTCTGCGCCACGGTCTGCCCGGTGGCGCTCGCTGAGATGTCGGTCGCCCCTGCGCTGCTCGCGATCTGTTGCGCGATTTGCATTCGCCGCTGCGAGAGCGCCAGGTTGTAGGGAGCTTTGGTCGGGTCCCCCTCGTAGCTCGCGCGGCCCTCGATGTTCACTACCTGAGCGAGATCGAGCGCATTCTTGACCCAGTAGGCGAGGGCGTCTGCGCCGCTGTGCGTTGAATTGTCGCCTGGAACCCCGGCCGGAACCGTGTTTGCGACAAATACCGAGTCGGACGGCGAAGGCCCCCCGGCCTCATAGCTCGATACGGATCGATCTGTGGGCGGCCCGTTATAGCCGAAGAACAGATCGAACTCGCCAGGCAGGTTGCCCTGCGCCGGCCAGGTAACCGTAAACGGGACGGTTGCGCCGGCGGCCACGTTGATCAGCACCTGGCCCGAGGGACTCACGTTCACGGGGTTGCTGCCGGCCGTTGCCGTCACCGGAGTGGGCCCCCCCAACCGCCAGCGTTTCGGTCGTCGTTCCCGACGTGTTGGGCGTAAAGTTGATCTGGTAGCTGGCCGGAAGGCCCGTAGGCGGCGTGGTCGTGATCGTCGCTGGCGCCAGAGTCGAGCTCGCCGAGTTGTCCTCCGGCGCTCCGTTCGGCAGCGAACTCTGCACCGCCGCCACGTTCATCGACATCGTATTCGTGTATTTGAGCGCCGTGCCGGGCGTCGAGTCCGTGACCGTGATCACCAACGTGCCGCTCTCGTCGGCAGTGGGTGCCGGCTTGAAGTATGCCTGGTTCTGGCTGCTGTCCCACATATGGACGACCGAGCCGTTGCTCAGCGTAAAGTCCACCGCGTACGTGTAGGGCGGAATCCCGCCGCTCACCTGCAGCTGAATGTAGACATTCGCGGGCGCAGTGATGGATCCGCCCTGGTAAACGCCGGTCTGGCCGTCCACCTGCGTGCTCGCATTGCAATCGATCGGTTGACTGCCGTTGAGAAACTTGACCGAGACCGTCAGGTCGCCCGCGGCGGGATGCGTCGCCGGATCGAAGAGCAGATCGAGCTCCGCCTCCAGCCATATCTTCCCCTGAAAAGAGATCAGGGCGTCGTTGACCGAGATGTTGAATGAAAAATCCTTGTCCGAATCGGAGTAGTAGAACTGCAGCGCCTTGATGTAGATCCCGGTGAAATCGCTGCCCGCGCCGAAGTGCGACAAAATCTCCGGCGGCGTGTCGTTCTGGCTTAGGTCCAGCACAATGTCCTGCACGCTGAACGCGACCCGCCCGCTCGTATGCAGGGCCAGCGGAGGATCCATCGTGACGAGTTCCCCTTCGGCCAGATCGCTCGGCGCGTCAAAGCCCTCCATGCCCCAGGAATCCAGCGCAAAGATCGGCGCCTGCGAAAAGTCCTCCGGCTGCTCGTAACGCAGCAGCATCTTCGGCAGCAGCACGCGCACGTCCGTGGATTTCGCCGTCGTGTCCTTGACGACGTGATAGCTGCTGTCCATCGTGCCCGGAACCCACTCGCCGCCCAGATGAAAAGTCAGCACCGAGACGAGCAGCTCCAGCCTGAATTGAAGCCCCGGATAGTCCGATCCGCTGCTGTTGCTACCGGTGGTTCCAAAATTGTTCAGGAGGGTTTCCAGGCTGTTGCTACCGCTCGAGATTTGGTTGACCACCGTCTCAAGTGCGCTGGAACCCTCCCGCCACGTGCGCAGCCGGAATTGAAAATTGACGTCGCTCCACTCGAAGATCGCGCCGCTCGGGTCGATATGCTGGGTCACCGGCGGGGAACTGCCCGAGCCCGTGGGGAAATAAACCGTCCCCGTATAAAGCACGCCCGTGTCGTCGCTCGTCATGGTCAGGTTTGAGACCGACAGGAGCGACAAATACTGGTCTATATAGCTCGGGAAGCTGAAGCCCGCCAAAAATTCCGGGGCAAGCAGATCGTACAGGCCGAGGGTGCGAATGGACGTAGCCATCGTTCTTTCCTGCTACGAAAGGCCCGAACTCGGAGAGAATGTGGCAATCTGACTGAAGTTAAACACCTCTAATCTGCTTTAACCGGATAGGGACGAAATGTCTAGTGGGTCTTCCGTGATTCAGCGGTTCTCATTTTGACCTGACGCGTTGGTTCCGCCGTCCGGTATGGCGTTTTTATGGATCCGTCACGGCCCGAGGGGTGGTGGGCGGGTGAAGGCCAGGGTCCCGAGAAGGTCATTCCGGGACGGGAACACGAGATAGGTCGTGATGGTTCGCAGACTTTGGAAGAACCCCTGGCGTGTCACCAGTTCCCGCCTGGCGGCGCGCCAGGCTCGGTCGCCGAGGTCGCACACGGTATGACAGGCAAAGGCCAGCAGATTGAGGATCGCGAGCACGGTCGCCAGATGCTGCTTACCGTGACCGAAATTGTGCTCCAGGTTGTAGCCCTTGGTTTTCAGGACATTGAACGTCTCGTTCTCGATCCGCGGATCAAGTCCGGGGACAAGCCTTCCATCTGGCCCGGCCACCGGCGGCGAATTCGGCGACATTCTCCCGGCCGACCTCCAGATCGGTGACGAAGCTGTTGCGATAGGTCACTTTGCCGCTGGCATCGCCGATCTCAATGCTCAGCCAGTTGGTTGTCATGGCCTTTTCATCACCGCGCAGCGGCACGCCGGAGAGCCATTGGTAGCGGCGGACGATCCAGTTTTTGCCGCTCCGGACGCGATCGATCCGTTCATCGAGCTTGATCCCGGCGCGGAATTCCTCGATCGCCTTGTGTGAATCGGGCTTGCAGACGAACAGGAAGTGGCCGCCGGCATCCAGCACGGCCTTGCATATGGGCTGGCGGGAGAACAGATCGTCGCCGAGATAGATCGGTTTGAACCGGGCATACCTCGCGCCATGCGCCGCCAGCCAGCGCCGGGCGGCACGGCTTTCGCAGTCCTGCTTGTCGTGGCCGTCCTGAGGGACAACGAACTCCGGCTCCAGCGGCACGACCCGGTTATGTCCCGGCGCGACGAGGGTAGCGGCGAGCATGGCATGGAAATACTCGGTCTTGTCCCCAGCCTTGGCTTTGGGCAGGCTCTTGCCGCGTTTGCGATGGGAGCAGTTCGGGCAATGGATTTTGTCCGAGCAATGGAATTCCGTTCCATCCAGTGCGATCAATACGTGCCCGTCCAGGCAGCGCATGGCGTCCAGGCCGCCGCACTGGTCCAGTTCGGCCACGAGATCGGCGAACATGGGATGGGACATGGCTGGTTCGATCGCATCGAGCTTCGCGCGTATTTGGCTGTCGCCAGGGATTTTGCGCATGCCGAACAGCGTCTGACAGTTTGATCGGCCCTGACTGGTCTCCAGATGGCGCTGATGTGCCAGAAAGGACGGGCTTTGCATGAAGAACGGTGCGAACCGGGCCAGGGCGAAATCGGCCAGGGCGTAGGTCGTGTTCGGGCCTCGCCGCTGGTCGGGCAAGGACCGGCAGCAACGGCGCAGGGAATCGAGGAGGCGGTCCAGGACTGGCACAGCCCGGTCGAATCCTGAATCGGCCGCCAAGGGAACCCGGAAAATCGTCGATGCCTGCGATCACCCGCAAACTGTTGCATCCGAGACTCACTCAATCCAGCCGATCAACGTCGAAACGCGGCGCTCAAACCGCGAGCGAGCCGCGAAGATCAACCGGTTCGACAAAATGAGAACTGCTGTCCGTGATTCGTGTGGGTGATCGTCGGAGGTCAGACTGCACTCGTCCAGGAGGACGCACTATGATCCGGCAGTATTGGGGACAGCGCCGCCGGGCCGGCGCCAACCCGCTTGGCGTCGGCGTGGTCGCCACGGGCTCGATCTACTACCTGCAAGATCGCGACTTTTTCCATGACCGTTTCGGCGGTCGCGCGGTCTGCCGAAATCCGTGGATCATCGAGGGCTTCCTGAACGGGATATGTGCCGCCGCTCGACGCAACCGCGACAGCGGACGCTGGGAGGACATCACCCTCAGCGGGCGCTCCGACACCGCGGTTGTGCGATCACTGCGCGACGGTCGCCGATGCACGGTCGCCGTACGCATCCTCGAACTCCACGACGATCACGATCTGACAATGCAGCCTACGATCTACCCGAGTGTTCCTAACCTCGCGCTCTACCGACGCCGCGCAGCCTGACGGGCCGCCGCCTGTCCGAGGAGCAGCCGTCATGCATGTGGGCCTGATCTGACACCACGACCCCCTGACAGACACTCACGGCGCTTCCTCCCCCGACAGGACCCGGAAATGCCGCGGGTTCTGTAGCCGGAAGCCGCCACGCTCCTTGACCAGATCACCGGCGCAGGCGACCCGCTGGCGCTGATCGTGGGCTTGCACGGCCTGCGAGTAGATGCCTTCGCCCAGTTCGACGGCGGCACGGCGAAGCTGGCCGTCGACCAAGCCTTCG
The DNA here is from genome assembly GCA_003151425.1 of Acetobacteraceae bacterium. GTDB lineage: Bacteria > Pseudomonadota > Alphaproteobacteria > Acetobacterales > Acetobacteraceae > Palsa-883. Next base: position 914 of record PLXO01000288.1, on the reverse strand, counting down.
AGCGTCACCTCGCCGCTGCGTTCCTGCGGGCCTCGCGACAGTCGGGTTACGAAACCCTGGATCTCGACGTCCTCGACCGGGGCGGTGTCCTTGAACAGCCGCGCGGCCTCCTGGATGAGCGGGATGCTGTCGCTGCCCAGCACAATGCGCGACGGGATCGATGCAGCGGCCGGCCGGGTACGCGACCAGGCAATCCGGATGTCGAGGCCGTCGTCGGGGCTGACGGCGGATAGACCGGCCACCGCCTCGCAGAGATTGGCCGAGACACCCAGGCGGACCGCGTGCTCGAAGGCGGCCATGCCGCCGGACGAAGCCGCCTGGCGTGCGGCGTGCTCCATGGCCGCCAGTCCTTCGGCCAAGGTGCGGGTGACTTGGCGCTCGTACGGTTCCGGCGGCGCCAGATCGAGCGGCAGCTCACCCTCCGGGGCCAGGACCGGGGCGACCGGCGACAGGATGGTCAGCACGTAGCTGCCGCGTTCGGTCTGGCCCATCCGCACGCGGCTGAGATACTCCGTGGCCTTGGTCGGCTTGCGGGTGGCGAAATACGCCCGCTTGGTGATGGCAGCGCAGGCCGCCGCCAGCACCAAGTCACGCGAACGCTCGACGAAAGCGACCGCCTGCTCGATCGGCAGCGAGCCGGACTCGGCCTCGCGGCTCGGCGCACGGACACGGATCAGGTCGCTGCTGGTGGTCAGCAGGTCCTGCAGAATTTCCACTTCGGGGCGCTGCTCGATCTGCCGCAGGGTGCGCAGCACTTCGCCCATGCGCAGGGTGAAGTCGCCGAGGTCCCGCTGCAGCGGCAGGGTGATGTCGGCTTCCTCACGTCCCTCTTGAGCGGGGAGCAGCCAGACGCTGCCCTTGCCGTTGAGGTCGGCCTCCTGGCGCCAGCCGCGGACGCGGAGATAGGACGCCAC
>PLXO01000010.1 GCA_003151425.1 Acetobacteraceae bacterium | reverse complement strand
CTGCTTCGCTCGCGGTGACAGGGGCGCCGAGGTGCCAGTTCGTCAGCACCACGATACTACGTTGCCGCCAGTCCCATTTGGCGGCGGACGTCACGCTCCATCCGGCTGATCGTGCGGCTCACCGCAAAGCAGATCACGAGGAACATCGCCGCCAGCGTCGCATACAGCGTGATCGGGTCCTGCTCCCGCGCGTTGACCACGGTCGTCGTCTGCAGCACATCGGGCACACTGATCACGCTGGCGATGGTCGAATCCTGGAAGGCGATCAGCCCCTGCGTCAGCAGCGACGGAGTCATGCGACGCAGCGCCTGCGGCAGGATGATCAGCCGCGTGACCTGACCCCGCGTCAGGCCTGTCGCCAGGCCGGCGTTGCGCTGGCCCACGGCAACCGATTGCAACCCGGCACGAATGATCTCGGTGAAATACGCCACCTCGAACGCGGCCAGAGCGAGTTGGGCGGCGAGATACGCTGAATTTGGCTGCCCGGTGATCATCGGCCCGACCGTGTAGACCCAGAACATGATCATCACCAGCGGGGAGCTGCGCAACACATTGACGTAGACCGTTGCCGGGGCGTGGATCAGCCAGTGACGCGACAGCCGCGCGGCGGCGAACAGACAGGCGACCGGCAGCGCCAGAACGATCGCAATCACCGTCATGCGCACGTTGTACAGCAGCAGCGCCACCAGCAGCGTGCCCAGAGTCGAGAGGTAACCACTCATGATTCCTCTCTCCGCAACAGACCGGAGACCCGTGTCCACCGCTCCACCAGGCTCATCAGGCTGGCGATGATCCAGGCGCACAGCAGATACACCAACGTGCCCATCGTGTTGGCCTCCACCCAATGGAACGTTTCCGTGCCGAGCTGCTGAGTAACGTAGGCGGTCTCCGCCACACCAACCATCATCGCCAGCGACGATCCCTTGAAAATGGTCACGAACTCCGAGGTCAGGCTTGGCGCGATCACGCGCAGCAGCAGCGGTGCGATGACAAATCGTTGCGCTTGAAACCAGGTCAGGCCAGTTGCCAGCGCGCTCTGCTTGATGTGGTTGCCGACCGCGTTCAGTCCGGCACGTACGTGCTCGGCGATCTTCGCCGAACTGTACAGCGCCAGCGTGACCACCGCCGCGATTTCCTCCCAGCCAAGGTCGAACAGCGCGCGCCGCAGATCAAGCGGCAGTAACCGCGGCAGCACGTAATAGATGAAAAACAGTTGCACCAGTACCGGAATGTTGCGGAAGATCTCGACATGCGCCGTGGCCGCGCCGCGCACCATGGCTGACGGCGCGTCGCGTGCAAGGCCGACCAGCAGCCCGAGCAGCATCGCCGCCACCCAGGCATAGGCCGCGATCTGAACGGTGAGCAGGACCGCGTCGGCCAGTTGCTCGCCGAACGGCGGCCTGAACAGGATCGACCAGTCGAGCCCGCCGAACACCGGACGCTACTGCACCGGCCAGGAATTCATCGTGACCAAAGCCTTCAGCGTGCCGTCCATCGGGAACGGCGTGGGGCTGGCAGGACCGAAATATTTCTCATACAGCGCCATCCACCCGCCATCGGCGCACAGCGTGGTGATCGTGACGTCGGCGATATGCTTGAACCTGGAACTCTCCGGTCGGATCGGGAAGGCCTGCAGAAACGTGTTGATCCCGCTGTCGAAGATGCGCCACTTGGACTTGTCGCCGCCGGCCCCATAAAGGATCGGACCATCGGTGCTGTAGGCATCGATCGAGCCGGTCTGCAGCGCCGTGAAGCCCTGCGGGTGGTCCGGAAATCCGATGATGCGCATTGGAGGATTCAAGACTTTCTTGGCGTTCAGCTCGCGATAGGCCGGGTCCTCCAGCCCGCCCTGCGGCACGCCGACGCGCTTGCCCGCCAGGTCGGCCAGTGACTTGATCGGACTGTCCGCCGGCACCATAACTTCCGTCGACGTCAGGAAATGCGCCACACAGAAATCCACGATCTTGCTGCGCGCCTGGGTGACCACCGTGGCGCCGGCCTCCATGTCGATCGTGCCGTTCTGCAGCAGCGGCAGCCTGGTCTGACCAGTGACCGGCGTCATCGTCAGTTCGATGGTCGTGCCAAGTTCCTTGCCGACCGCTGCATGGATGGCACGCGCGATATCGGTCGCGAAACCCAGGTAGTTGCCGTTGGCGTCCTTCCAGCCATAGGGCAGTGTAGCGTCGCGCACGCCGAGATTGAACTTTTTGGTGCGCTTGATGCGATCGAGCGTATCCTCCGCGCAATCATCGGCCCGCGCGATGGCGGGCGCGGCCAGCGTGCCGGCGGCGACGCCGGCCGACAGCGCAAAGAGACGGCGACGGGACGCGACGGGCTGGGCCATCGGTTTCTCCTTCGGATGATGTTTCGAAACGGAGCCGCCTCGGTTCCGTCGTAATGGTCGGGCCTGACGCGGCCATCCCGCCAACACGGTGGCTCGACGGATGACAGGGAAAAGCCCGGTCACGACGATGAAGCGCGTCGTCGCGCCATAATGGGAGTCGTTGCGGAGTCAGCAATCTCGGGCACCACATCCCGACTGCTACTCGGCGGCGCGCCGCACCGCGGTGGCGTGGCGACGCAGCGCGGCAATCAGTGCGTCAGCCTCCACCTCGGTCGTGTCGAAGCGGCAGACGAAGCGGCCCACGGTCCTGCTGCGCCGATAGAACTGGAAGCCGTCCCGTTCCAGCCCGTCGAGCGTCGCGGCCGGCATTTCGAGAAACAGCAGGTTCGCATCGACCGGCGCCAGCAACGTGACCGTATCGATACCGGATATTTCAGCGGCGATGCGCGCGGCGGTCGCGTTCGACGCCTCGGCGAGGCGAAGCCACAGCCCGTCGGCGATGTAGGCGAGCAACTGCGCAGACGCGAAGCGCATCTTTGACCAGACCTGCCCGGCCCGGCGAAGCTGGATGGCAAGGCTGTCCGCGAGTTCCGGCGTGAAGACCACGATCGCGTCGCACAGTGCACCACCATTCTTCGTCGCACCAAACGACAGGATATCGATGCCGGACCGCCAGGTCAGCTCGGCCGGCGTGCAGCCCAGCCGCGCCACCGCGTTGCCAAAGCGCGCCCCATCCATATGGATCTTGAGACCCTTGCTCTTGGCGAGATCAGCGATCGCACGGACCTCGTCGAGCCGGTAGACCGCGCCGAGATCGCTCGGCTGGGTCAGGTTGATCGCTGCCGGCTGGCCGCGGTGCGACTGACCGGGCATGATCGCGGCGAGCGTCGCGGCAAAAGCGTCGGCGTGGATGCGCCCGTGGCTGCCCGCCACCGGTACGAGCTTGATGCCGCCGCCGAAGAACCCGGCGGCATTGACCTCGGAGACGTTAATGTGCGCGAGGTTGCTGCAATACACCAGACCCCACGGCGGACTCAACGCGGCCAGCGACAGCGCATTGGCGGCGGTCCCGGTCGCGACCGGGAAGACCCGCACCGCGGTCTCGAACAGTTCGCCAAAACGCCGCTGCAGTTCGCCCGTCCAGTCGTCACCGCCGTAGCCCAGCGCGGTCCCGTCATTCGCGCGAAGCAGCGCCTCCAGAATCTCCGGCGCGGCACGCCCGGTATTGTCGCTGCGGTAATCGATCATGCGTGTCCGGCCTCAAGATGGCTGCTTACGGCACCAGCGTAGCGCAGGGGGGGGCGGGCACAACACCGGGTCAGTGGTCCGCCCAGGCATTCATCCGCGCCATCGTGTCCAGAGCCGCGGTCCGCTCGAACGGTGCCACACCGTGCGGTCCGAAGTATTTGTCATAGATCTTCTCCCATTCGCCGCTGGCAAACATTTCGACGATGGTCAGATCGGCGACGCTCTTGAACCGTGAACTCTCCGGCCGGATCGGGAAGGCCTGCAACTCCACGTCCGCTTCCAGATCGAACACGCGCCATTGCGACGGGTCGGATGCCTTGACCTTCATGGAGTAGAGGATCGGGCCGTCGGTGCAATAGGCATCGATCGATCCCGTCTGCAGGGCCCTGAAACCCTGCGGGTGATCGGGAAAGCCGATGACCCTGGCCGCCGGTCGGACGCGGCCATTCTGGGTCAGCCCCGCGAAAATGTTTTCGCCGCCGCCGCCTTGCGGCACGCCGACCCGCTTGCCGGCCAAGTCCTTGACCGTCTTGATCGGGCTGTCCGCCGGCACCAGGATTTCGGTCGAGGTCAAAAACACCGGAACCGCGAAGTCGACGATCTTGGCACGACTCCTGGTGATCACCGTGGCGCCGGCCTCCATGTCGATCGTGCCGTTCTGCAGCAGCGGCAGCCTGGTCTGACCAGTGACCGGCGTCATCGTCAGTTCGATGGTCGTGCCAAGTTCCTTGCCGACCGCTGCATGGATGGCACGCGCGATATCGGTCGCGAAACCAAGATAGGTGCCGTCGGCGCCCTTCCAGCCGTAGGGCGGCGTGGCGTCGCGCACGCCGAGGTTGAACTTCTTCGTGCGCTTGATTCGATCGAGCGTATCCTCGGTGCAATCATCCGCCCGCGCGACGGCGGGCGCGGCCATCGTGCCCGCGGCGAAACCGGCCGAGAGCGCGAACAGACGGCGGCGTGGCGCGACGGGCAGGATCATAGGGCACTCCTTCACAACCGGTTCAGAAACGGTCTGGCCGAAATGGCGTCAGATCGATCGGCGCCGGACGGCCGGCGACAAGGTCGGCGATCACCTTACCGGTATAGGGGCCGCCG
>PLXO01000255.1 GCA_003151425.1 Acetobacteraceae bacterium | reverse complement strand
GAGCCCTGACCTTGCTTCGCTCACTTGATTGCCCTGTGTTGGATTGTGTTCCGGGGATTGAATACACATATAACGACAGTAAGGTAACGTTTTCTCTGTTATTGCGAGTAAATTTAAGCGATATGCTGAACAGCGTCCCCACTGCCTTGCTTCGGATTGTGCTCGTCGCCAGCCTCGTAGTGCCGGGCGGCAAGCCACCGCGCGGCGGCCGGCGCGGCGTTCGACCGAGGCGGACAGGCGCTGGGGTGGGGGAACACTGCGGTCGGAACGTTGCTGGTACGGAATCACAGTCAGTGGTATTGGAACCACGGATGGGCACAGACCGCGATAGGCAAGCTCAGGAAAGGCGAATGAGCGGGTAGATGCCCTGAAACCTTTGGTCGCGATCCAGAGGGTTGAGACACCCAGCGCCGGACACCTCCGTGAGATACGCGGTGGGTCTTGCCTGCGCTGGATCGGGCGCCCAGAACTCACCACGACGGTGCCCGAACCGAGCCATCGCTTGGCGTAAACGCGCGGCGATGCGTGGAACGCCCTGGGGACGCAAGGGGACGATGATGTCGCTGAGGCAATGGCTGTTGCTGCTGCTGACCTGCCTGGTCGGCATCGACGCGCTGTTCGTGGCCGCCGAAGTGGGCAGTGGCGCGGTCTATGGGATCGGGCTTCTGGTTTTCGCCGCCGCGGTCGTCTACGCCTTCGTCCACGTGAAGCGGCACTTCGATCGCCTCGACGCTGAGCGGCACTGACGTGGCGATGCCCGACGTGACGAACCCCGACGGGGCAATCGCTGGCGCAACGACCCAAGGCACTGCCGACGACCAGCGTCGCGCCGCCGCATGGGATCCGGCACAGTATCTGCGCTTCTCCGGCCAGCGCCTGCGTCCCGCCCTGGATCTGCTGGGCCAGGTCCCGCTGATCGCGCCCCGGCTCGTCGTCGATCTCGGCTGCGGCGCCGGCAATGTCACCGCCATCCTCAAGCAGCGCTTTCCGTCGGCCGAGGTGACCGGGGTCGACTCCTCCGCCTCGATGCTGGAGAAGGCGCGGATCGCGGCGCCTGCGTGCCGCTTCGAGCAGGGCGATTTCGCGAGCTGGCACCCCGCGGCCGCGCCCGACCTGATCTTCACCAACGCGGCGCTGCAATGGGTGGGCGGGCACGCGGACCTGTTCCCGCGCCTGATCTCGCTGCTGGCGCCGGCCGGCGTCCTGGCGGTGCAGATGCCGGCGATGCACGACGCGCCGCTGCGCCGGCTGCAATACGAGGTGGCGGCGCAGGGGCCCTGGGCCGAGCGGCTCGCCAGCCACGCCTCCGCCCCGCCGATCCTCGACCCCGCCGCCTACTGGGACCTGCTGCGCCCGCTCGCCGCCAGCCTGGATATCTGGGAAACGACGTACCTGCATCCGCTCACCGGCGAGGACGCGGTGGTGGAATGGGCCGCCGGATCGAGCCTGCGCCCGTTCCTGGAGCCGCTGGAGCCGGATCAGCGCGAAGCGTTCCGCCGCACCTACGCCGAGGCGTTGCGTCCGCACTACAAGCGCCGCGCGGACGGCACGACGCTGCTGCCGTTCCGCCGGCTGTTCCTGGTGGCGGTGGTCTGAACGCGGCGAAGGAGCAGCCTGTCCGCCCGCCAGATGCCGTTCGCGTTGTGGGGACGCCGCAATGCGATCAGGTGCAGTCACCGAAGGCCGACCAAACGGCAAGCGTCGGGTTCACCGAGGCGGACCCGGCGGCTATCATCTCCCCGTGATCAGCCGCGCCGATCGACCCCTCTGGCATATGAGCGCGTCCAGACAGCAGATGGATGGCGTGCTGGCCTATGGACTTGCCGCGATGGTCGGCGCACTCGCTGTCACAGACCTGATGCCCCTGGCGGCGATCCTGGGCAACGGGGGGATGTGGACCGCGCCGACCCAGGACGTCGCTCAGGCGCTTGCCGCCCATCTGGCTTTCCAGGCCGACGGCTGGCATCTGCCGCCACTTCTGACCACTCAACTGATGTGGCCGCACGGCGTCAGTATCGGGATCGTCGACGGCAACCCGCTAATCGCGCTGCCGGCCAAGCTGATGGCCATGCTGCGCGGTTCGCCGGCGAACCTGTTGGGGGTCTGGCTCGCCGCTTGCTGGCTGTTGCAGCCGATTGCCGCGGTCTACGCTTTGCGTGGGTTTGGCTGCCGGTCGCCGGTCGCGGCGCTGGCCGGCGCGATCTTTTAGGTGGTGTGTCCGGCACTGCTGTTTCGATTGGGACACGTATCGCTGTGCGGCCATTTCCTGTTGCTGATTGCACTCGGGCAATCGGCACGCCTGCTCACCACTGCCTCGCCGACGGCCTGGCGGAATTGGATCCCGCCGTTCTGCCTGCTGGCCGCCGCGGTATTGGCGCATCCCTATTTGTTCGTTTACGCGGCCGCCGTCCTGGCCGCGCCCGTGGTGCAGGCGGTTCTGCACCGCGCCCCGCGCCCCTGGGTGGCGATTGCCGGGTTCCTCGCCGCCGCCGTCGCCCCGGTGGGCATGTTCCGCCTGCTCAGCGGCAGCTTTGGCGGGTCAGGCGGCAGTTACGGCTTCTATTCGATGAATTTGCTGTCGCCGTTCTGGCCGCAGTTGTCCGGCCTGTTCGGCGCCGATTTGCCGGTGATCGATGCAACTGGCGGACAATACGAGGGCTTCAACTATCTGGGTGCCGGCGCCTTGCTGCTGGTTCTGGCGGCGGCCTGCGCAGTTGCTCGATCGGGCAGACTTGCCTGGCGGCCCTGGCTCGGATTGATCCTGGTGCTCGGCGGCCTGACCGCGCACGCCATAACACAGCGCGTGTTTGCCGGGCACGTGGAGCTGCTCTACCTGGGCTGGCGCCCGTGGAACCTGGTCTTCGGTGTCGTGCAGTCGTCGGGCCGGGCGTTCTGGATCGTCGGGTACGCGATCGTGCTGGGGTCTCTGGCGATCCTGGCACGCCACATGTCGTCGGCGCGGTTTGGGCAGGCGTGGTTAGCGATTGTGCTGGCGGCGGCCGTCGCGCTGCAACTGATCGATACGACCCCGCTGCGCCACGCGGCGCTCGCTGGCGCGGATCGTCAGAGCCCCACGGAAACGATGCCGGAGGGCGCGACGCTGCTGACCACCTTGCCCGCGTGCCTGAGGGCTGGACCGGCGCAAAGCCTGGCCGACGTGCTGCATCTGGCGGCGGTGCGGCGAGGGATGCGTCTCACGGTATTTCGACTGGCGCGTGATCCGCCCGCGGCGGAATGCGCGCGTCTCCTGGCTGACGGCCTGGACCTGCCGTTGCGCAGCGGCGAGGTCCGGGTGTTCCTGGATCTCCCGGCCGGATCGTTGTTTCGCCAGGCCGCGTTGGGGCCCGACGCGACATGCCGCTCCGCCGACAGCGTAATCACCTGTGCCGGCGGGTTGTCGTTGCCGCCGGGGCCTCGGGCGCCGCCGGGCGCGGACCTGCCGACGGTCTCCGCCCCGACGCTGGACATATCGGGCCTCGCGCTCGATCGTCTGCTATCGTTCGGCTGGGCGCATGATCGCGACGGGCTTGCCTGGTCCGACGGAAGCTGGGCGACGCTGCTGTTTCGCGTTGCCCCACAAATTGCCGGCGCCGAGGTGACGGTCGACCTGCAACTTTACGCGCTCGCGCCCAAGCCGGATGCGGTGCGGCAGGCGATCATCCACATTGCTGACAGCGCCCCCGTGGCGGTCGCGCTCAGCGACCAGCGTGCGACGCGCGTGACATTGCGAGTCCGGTTCGCAGACATAGCGGATAGCGTGGTGCGGATCGCCCTGAACATTCCCAATCCGAGTGACCCGGCCGGTCGTGGCCTGGCAGCGCCGACGCGTCAGACTGGCGTCGTCCTGCGGTCGATGGACCTGCGTGTTGTCGGGCCGTAGGCCGCCGAGCGCGCCCCTACGGGGGCTTTTCGTTACTCATAGCCCGAGAGGAATGAGGTCTTGCCCGTGCTGTTCTCGCCAACCAGGAAGGTGATTGGACGGATGTCGATTGGCCCGGTGCTCTCGGGGCGGCTGGAGGCGCGGGGATTGGCGGTGAAGATTATCAGAGCGCCGGATGCTTGGTGGGCGCTGGCGGAACAATAGGCGAACTTTTCCCTTGACAGAAGCCGACTACTAGGACCATGATCCTACATCGACGGGCGTATTCTGTCCTTTTCGCCCGCTGGCCAGCCCGTTTCCCAGAATCGCAGGCAAGCGCAGAAAGCGGCATATCGCCGCTTTCTGCGTTCTGTTAGCGTGGGAGTGACGATCCGGCCGGAATCCGGGTGCGTCGGAGATGATGGCCAATCCTGGCCGTGCCACGCATGTAGCACGGAACGGGAGCGGCCGTCACGATGGAAACGGAGCGCGATGCACCAGAATGGACGATGCTTGGGGATGGGGCATCTTGTCAGGGATCGCGATCTTGGTCACTGGCTCGATGATCGGAATCGCTCCCAGCTTGATCGACCGCGCTCCCAGACTCGGGTGGTGGTGTGTTATCCTCTCCCCCCTTCCGCTGATCATTTGGGATGTAATGTGGATACTCATGGCCAATCCTCCTGACAGCTGGCGGCGATCCATCTCTCTCATCATTGGCGCCCTAGCTGGAGCGGTTATCCTGTATGGCGTCAGTGAATTGCTCCGCAGCCCCGCTAGTGCGCAGTCGCCATCTTCGGGACCGCCCGCTATCGGTACGCCATCAGTGGAGCAGAACAATCAAGGCGCGCCGAACTTCAACGTTCCGGGTTCGGGGAATCAATTTAACATCTATCCTCCAGCTGCACCGCCGGCGCCCGCGGACCAAGGAGTAATTACTCAAAGCGGCATCGTCGTTGGTAAAGTGTTTGGGGCGCGAAGGTTGCCAACGGACGCAACGACGTTTGAGTTTGTTGAAATCACCAACTGCAACCAATTCAACACGGCCGAACCGTTTTATTATGGCGGGGTAAAACTCCTGCTTCAGAGCAACCAAAAGCGGGTCAACTTGGATATATCGCGCCCCCAGGATGGTATGATACGAGGATATGTGTTGGCAAAAGTGATCGAGTAAACCCCGATTGTCCGCAGCCTATGCCGCCCTCTGCGCCCTCTGCCAATACCCCGCCCAGTTCCGACTAACCGGGTGCGCCAGCGTCGCGCCGGTCATGCGGCCTTCTGCGCCCGCTGCCAATACCCACACCAGTCCACCGAAGGCCTGGCCGCCATCGCCAGCCGCCATAACCCCCTGAACCTGCCGCCCGTTATCCACCCGCCGGTGATCCTCGCGCCAAGCCGCTTCCTGGGCATACCGGACCAGATAGTTGCCCGCGACGTGGTGGTGATGCCCGATCTCCGCCCGGCGCATCCGGCTGAAAAAACTCTCCGCCCCATTGCTGTAGACACCCGATCCGAGTACGCCGCCTGATGGTCGATCCGCTGCATGGCGAACCGGGCCTGTAGGTCATTCCAGGACCCCGCTTCGTCCGCCACGATCTCAGTCCCCTTGGCGACGCGCGAGGTGATGAACCCCAGCGCGGCTGACTCAGACTTGAACACCGCCGGCAACGTCCGTCCCTCGCGCTCGCGGACCACCACGACAACCTGCCGCTTGCCGTTCTGGTTCTTGGCGAGGCGACGGTCCCGGCGGTTCTCCTTGTAGTTGGCCGGCTTCACGTACCCGCCGAAGTAGCCGCCGTCCACCTCCGCCGTGCGGCCAGGGCCGCCGACCGTCATGCCCTTGAGTTCCGACGCCATCGCCTCGCGCAGCTTGTGGGCAAGCACAAAGCTGGTCTTGTACTGCACCCCGAGATCGCGGGAGAGTGCCAGGGCAGACTTGCCTTTCACCTCGTTGGCGAAGATCGCGATGCCAGCGAGGTAGTTCCGCAGCGGCATCTTGTGGAACGCGAAGAGGGTCCCGGACGTGATGGAGAAGCACTTACGGCACGCCTTGCAACGCCAGCGCGGGGCACCGTTGGCCTTGCGGCAGTCCGATACGGTCTCGGGCACTCGCAGTGCGGGCAGACAGGCTTGCCGTCCGTCTCGGCCCAGCGGATACCCATGAAGGCCGACTCGACTTCCTGATCGGTCATGCGGAGGACGGCGCCCATGGAGAGGGTGCGGGCGCGGGCTGAAAGGAGGAAGTGCTGGGACATAGATCGTATCCGCTCTGAACAAGGCGAATATGATCTTATTGGTAGGGCTTGTCAACAAGAAAAGATCGTATATGATCGGCTCAGATCGATTTTGATCGGAGCATGCGATGGGACTTACACCCAAGGAGCAGGAATGGGCCGATAAGACGCGACGGTTTCTCAAGGCCGAGCTAAAGCGGGCCAACGTGACCTACGCGGAACTTGCCCGCCGGCTGAATGAGCACGGCTTGGAAGGCGAGACCGAGGCGTCGGTCAACAGCAAGCTGGTCCGGGGCACGTTCTCGGCGACGTTCCTGCTGGCATGCCTGGCAGTCCTTGGCATCACGGCATTGGCACTGGCGGACCTGTGATGCGCCGGCCATGTGGCGGGGTCATCAGGCGGCAGAACCGCCCCATTTCATCAGGCTTGCGGAATATCTGGCCGCGCGGCAAGGTTCGCCTCCGACCGTTCACGAAGCGGCAAGTTGACCGGAGGTAGGACTGCGGACATGGCCTGCGGCGCCACACGCAGAGGTAGTACTGACACATGACCGTATTCGCTGTTATCGCACCTGCGGATGACCCCAAGTTGGAGGAAGCGATCAAAGAGAAGTTCGCCCAGGGGGATTTCTACAAAATCGCACCCGGGCAGTTTTTCGTGTACGCGCCCACACTCACGACACAGAAGACATCCGAAAGGCTTGGGATAACCGGCGGGGTCCTTGGCAGCTTCGCGATAGTGCTTCGCCTTACGACATATGCGGGCTGGCATTCCAAGGACATGTGGGAGTGGGTAGCGGCCAAACTTGCGTCGGCGGCCCCGTCTTCGGAGGGGGGCGAGTGAGTGACCACCAATCCCGGCGGGACGACGCCGGCGCCCCATCATCCGAAGGTGGCCCCATCAACCTGACCCGAGAATCCGGGCAGACGCGGCAACTTGTACAGGCGCTGGAAACCGCACTGCGCGACTCAATGGCCGAGTTGCATAAGGAAGTAGCGGAGATCAAAACTCGCTCGCACACCGACTACCATAGGTTGCTGTACATCTTTGGAGCCGGGGTTGCCGCTCTGATAGCTGTGTTCGGATGGGGATTCGCACGATTGGACGACCGATTGATTGCTATTGGCGACAGGCTCAGCGACCGAGTGGCCGAAGTGGCGACCTCTCAGGCGCGCACCGACCAGAAGCTGGACGATCTGATTGCCCGTATCCCTCCGGTCCCGTCGCCACCCCCACACCGCTGATTGGGGCCGATCCGGAACTATCTTGGTAGGTGCTCGTTGCTACACAATACCGGACTCTTCCAACGCTTCCCCCGGTTGGTATCGCGCGCGGGGTGGGGCGGCTACGCCAAAGCAAGACTCATCGTGGCGATTACCGGTGCCGTTGACTTCTGTGCCTGCAAGGCAACACCAGGGCCGGTGCTATGCGAAACCCGGGCGAGGTTCGGATTCGATCGGCACCGTCACAATGCCTCCCGCTCCTGCCCGAACTCCACATCCCGGTGCACATGCACCGACATCAGCAGCCCGAACCCGATCATCACCGTGAACATCGCCGAGCCGCCGTGCGAGACCAGCGGCAGCGGCACCCCGCCGACCGGGATCACCCCCATCACCATCGCGATGTTGACGAACACATACATGAAGAAATTCATCGCGATGCCGAGCGCCAGAAGCCGGCCATACTGGTGCCGGCAGCGCAGCGCGATCAGCATGCCGCCCAGCACGATCAGGCACAGCAGCGCCAGCACCGCCAGGCCGCCCACCAGGCCGAACTCCTCGCCGATCATGGTGAAAATGAAATCGGTCTGCTTCTCCGGCAGGAAGTCCAGGTGCCCCTGCGTGCCTTGCAGGAATCCCTGCCCCCACATCCCGCCGGACCCCAGCGCGATCTTCGACTGGATGATGTTGTAGCCGGCGCCCAGCGGGTCGGTCTCCGGATGCAGGAAGGTCTCGATCCGAGCACGCTGGTAGTCGTGCATGTGGGCGTAGACGAGCGGCGCCAGGAACGGCACCGGAAGTGCCACCAGCAGGAACTTCCACCAGCGCACCCCGGCGGCGAAGAACACCGCGGCCCCCACCGCCGCCACGATCACCGCGGTGCCGAGGTTCGGCTGCTTCAGGATCAGCCCCACCGGCACCAGCACCGCAATCACCGGCGGGATCAGGAACAGCGGGTTGCCCATCCGCTCCCACGACGCGCGGTGGAACCAGGACGCCAGCGCCATCACCAGCGCCAGCTTCATCAGTTCCGACGGCTGCACCTGCAGCCCGCCGAGCTCGATCCAGCGCTGCGCGCCCTTGCCGACATGCCCATAGCGCGCCACCACGACCAGCAGCGCCAGCGAAACGGCGTAGGCCGGCCAGGACAGCTTCGCGAGCACGCGGATGTCGATCAGCGCGATCGCCAGCATGAGCCCGACGCCGACCGCGAAGCGCAGCACGTGGCGCGAGGCATAGGGTTCCGCGGACCCGCCGGCGCTGAACAGCGCGACGTAGCCGACGCCGGCCAGCGCGCACAGCAGCAACACATAGATCCAGTTGACCTGCCAGAGTTTGCCGCCAAGGTCGAACGAGGCTTCGCGGATCAGCCTGCGGTCCATCATCGCGGCCTGCCCGCCCCGGGGCCGGTCGCCGGGGACCCGGCGCCGGCCGGGCCAGCGCCAAACGAACCAGAGCCGGCCGGACCGGTGCCGACCGAACCACCGCCCGACGGACGCGCGCCAAACGGACCGGCGTCGGACGAGACAGCGCTGGCGGGGACAATGCCCCCCCGACTGACGCCCCCCGGACTGACGCCGTACGCCGGCATCGACCCTTGGGCCACCTCGGCGCCGGGCGGATGCGTCCGGTTGGCCGGATCGCGTCCGAGCGTGTCGATCATGATGTCGCGTGCCACCGGTGCCGCCGCGGCGGCGCCTGCATTGCCGTGCTCGATCACCACCGAGACCGCGTAGCGCGGCGCATCATACGGCGCGAACGCAACGAACAGCGCATGCGGCCGGAATTCCCACGGCAGCTTTTCGCTGTCGTAGTTGCCATTCTCGCGCAACTCGCGCGAAACCCGGCGCACCTGGGCAGACCCCGTCTTGCCGGCAAGCTGCACCTTCGGATCGGGCAGCCGCGCCTGCGGTGCCGTCCCGCCCTGCTCGTTCACCACCGCCCACATCCCGTCGCGCACCCGTTGCAGGTCGCGCGGCGGCATCGGCAGGAGCGGCCAGTCCTCGGCCCGCGTTCCGGCCCGCAGCACGCCGCCGAGGCTGCGCGTCAGATGCGGCTCGACCGCGCGCCCCGTCGCCACCCGCGCGACATAGGTGGCAAGCTGCAGCGGCGTCACCTGGATGTAGCCCTGGCCGATGCCGCTGACGACCGTGTCGCCGATGTTCCAGTGCCCGCCCTGACCGATGCGCCATTCGCGCGTCGGCATCAGCCCAGGCCGCGCGCCAGGCAGATCGATCGGCAGGTCCGTGCCCATGCCGAACTGGCGCGCCACCGCCGCAATGCGATCGATGCCGGTGCGCCGCGCCGTCTCGTAGAAGAACACGTCGCAACTGTTCTTCAGTCCGCCATGCAGGTCGAGCGCCCCGTGCCCGTATTTCTTCCAGCAGTGAAACCGCGTGTCGCCAAGATCGAGATAGCCGGGGCACTCGATCGTATCGGTCGGCCTCAGCGTGCCCGCCTCCAGCGCCGCAATCGCCACCGCCATCTTGAAGGTGGAGCCCGGCGCATAAACGCCGGAGATCGCCTTGTTGATCAGCGGCGCGCGGCGGTTCTTCGTCCACTCCACCCATTGCGCCTGCGAAACACCCGAATTGAACAGCGACGGATCGAACGACGGCGTGCTCGCCATCGCCAGCACCTCGCCGTTGGTGCAGTCCATCACCACGGCACTGGCGCTCTCTGTCCCCAGGTGCCCGAGCACGGCCTGCTGCAACTGCGCGTCGATGGTGAGGCCCACCTCCACGCCCTGCACCCCCTCCTGGCGATCGAGCTCGCGAATCACCCGCCCGTAGGCATTGACCTCGAACTGCACCTCGCCGGCATGGCCACGTAGCGCGCGATCGTGCTGCTTCTCCACCCCGCCGCGACCAATGCGCAGCCCGGGCAGCGCGAGCTGCGGATCGTCCGCGACATCGTCCTCATTCGGCGGCGCGACATAGCCCATTACGTGCGCAAGCTGCTCGCCGAACGGATAAACCCGCGTGGTGCCGACATCGATCATGATGCCCGGCAGCTCCGTGGCGTTCACCTCGATGCGCGCCATCTCGTCCCAACCCAGGAAATCCCGCACCAACACCGGAATGAACCGGCGGTGCCGCCGCACGTCGCGCAGAATCCGCGCTCGCTCGCGATCCTCCAACGGCACGATGCGTCCGAAAAAGTCCAACGTCTCCCCGACGTCGCGCGTCTGCTCTGCGATCAGCACCGCCCGCCAGTTCAGCTTGTTGCCCGCAAGAGTGGTGCCGAACCGGTCGAGAATCCGCCCGCGCGGCGGCGCAATGGCCCGCTGGCTGACCCGGTTCGCCTCGGCCAGGGTGGCATACCGCCCCCCCTCCAGAATCTGCACCTGATACAGCCTAGCCGCCAACCCACCCAACACCGCCACCTGCCCACCCATCAACAACAGGGCACGCCGCGTAAACACCCCAGTCCGCCGCACCTCCCGCCTCATGGCCCGCCACCTGCCACACCACCGCCGACCCGGAGCGCGCCTGACATGGGCGGAGCCCGGCCCGCGACGAAAGCAAGGTCAGGGCTCCGCC
>PLXO01000205.1 GCA_003151425.1 Acetobacteraceae bacterium | reverse complement strand
GCTCACGCTGCACGGGAGGCAAGTTCAGGCATGGAGCCCCTGCCCGCGCGGGGCGTTGATGGCTGACACACGCGACGTTCCCCGCCATCGAATCGATTTTCCGAAGCTGACATCGGTCGCCCCAGAGTGAGCTGCCCTCGCTCACCCGACCCGCGCGAACACCAGCCCCTTCACCCGCCCACCATCCACATGCAGACCGGTGACACGCTCCGCGGCATCGCGCAGCACGCGCGTATCCAGCCAGCCGCGATACAACGTCAGCGGCGTGTAGATGCGAACGTTGTCCCCCTCGGTCGGCTCGATCTCCCACGCCTCGCCCGTCACCAGCAGTGGCCCGGCGACGAGCAGCTCCGCACCAGTGTCGGTAGCGGTGATAGTCCACGTCGCGGCGGTGTCCGGATTGACGTAGCGTCCGGGCAGGTCCGCCGGCAGGCGCGCGCCCGACGTGACGCGATGCAGGGTCTCCGTCACCCCGGCGTCACGTTCCACCTCGATCGCCGCGCCCTCGAAGCGCAGGGTGAAATCGCCGGAGCCGCGGCTGGTCGCAAGCCGGCCGTCCTCGGTAGGCACCATAAAGGTCGCCACGCCATTGACGCTGGCGGTGACACGGTCCTTCGCGTCCCGCGCCACATCCACCGTTGCGCCCGTGTCGCGATCCAGATACCGCCCGATCAGCGCGGCCGCGCTCGCCCACGCCGGCATCGGCGGCACCGGGTGCACGAACGGCGTGCCGTCAAACATCGCATCGATCACCTGGAACCCCAGATCATGCGGGTCCGAGGTGGCATCGTTGCTGATGCAGATGACTGCAACCTGATGCTGGGGCACTCGTACGAAGCTGGTCCTAAATCCGGGCCACAACCCGTCATGGCCAACGGTCCCCATGCCGCGCCAGGACTTGATGCGCAGGCCGCGCGCATAGGTGTTGGGCGTCTCGTTTAGGAACGGTGTCAGCGCCGTCAGCTCGGTCGCCAGCGTATCATGATATAGATGCGGCAGCCCGAACTGCGCATGCCACAGCGCGAGATCTTCGACCGAGGACACCAGCCCGCCCTCGCCGTGCAGCGGGAAATTGTGCAGTGCGCGCCGCCATCCGTCCGGCGCCGGGAAATACCCCGCAGCCAATCCGGGCACCAGTTCGCTCGTGCGCGGCGTATGGCGCGTCATGGTCATGCCGAGCGGCGCGAAGATGCGGCGGTCGAGAAACGCGGCCAAGCTCTCGCCACTGACCTGCTCGACGATGCGCCCGAGCAGCATGAAATTGGAGTTGCTGTAGAGATAGCGCGTGCCGGGAGCGAAATTCAGCCCGCGCTGGCGACAGACGCCGTCCAGCAGATCCTGGGCCCCGCACGGCTGACCCAGATCGGCGCCGCCCAGACGCATGATCTCCAGCATGTCGCGCATGCCACTGGTATTGTGCATCAGATGCGCCAGCGTAATGCGATGGCCGAGATCCGGCAACGCCCCGATGTGATCGCGCACGTCGTCCTCAATGCGCAGCTTGCCTTCCGCCGCCAGCATCAGGATCGCCGCGCAGGTGAACTGCTTGCTGACCGAGGCGATTCGAAATGTCGTTCCCGGGCCGATCGGAACACCCAGCTCGATGTTCGCCATGCCGGCGGCGAGGTGCAGCACCAGCGTGTCCTCGCGCACCACGCCGATGGTCACGCCCGGGCCGGTCGTCCATCGCCACGGCGCCAGCAGCCGCTCGACGGTGCGTTGCAGCCGCAACGATTCCAGCGTCGTCATGCGCCGCTATTCCACCAGCGCGCGCAACTCGGCCGGACGACGCAGCACCATGTACCCACCGTCGAGATCGAGCACGCCATGTTCCTTCCAGACCCGAAACTGTTTGTTGACGCTCTCGCGCGTCGAGGCGACCAGCGTGGCCAGGTCGCGCTGCGACAGCTTCACGTCGATGCGCACGCCACCCGGCGCCGGGCGGCCATAATCACCGGCCAATTTCAGCAGCAACCGTGCCAGCCGCCCCGGCAGGTCGAGCAGGGCGATCGCCTCCAGCGCCATGCTGGTGCTCCGTAGCCGCTCGCACAGCACCGCCAGCAGGCGCAGATAGAGATCGTCGTTGGCGCGCAGGAACGGCACCAGATTGCGGCGTTCGACCACCAGCAGCGTGGTGTCCTCGATCGCGCTGGCATCGGCGCTGCGCGGCTGGCCATCCAGCAGCGCGATCTCGCCGAAGACCTCGCCGGGATTGATGACGTTGAGCGTGATCTCCTTGCCGTCGCTGGACACCGCGCTGATGCGCACGCGCCCGCGCAGCACCGCCATCATCGAATCGCCGGGGTCGCCCTTCTGGAGGATCGTCATGCCGCGCTTGACGCGGCGTTCGATCGACAGTTTCAGGATGCCGTCCAGCTCCGCCGGACGCATCGCCTGGAACAGCGGACTGGCGAGCAGCGCCGTTCGCTTCGTTTCGCGATCAAGCACGGCCACGGATTGCTCCCGGTTGCCTCACCCCAACCTGTGCAGTATGCGCGCTCTGCTTGCGTAGCGGAATACCACGCCGCAGAGACCGCGCAGCAGCGCCTGGCTAGGAGGCCGGATCATGAAGTTCGATGCCGCACCGCTGGCCGACGTTGTTCGCTTCGCCGAGGCGGGGCGCTTCGCCGAGGCGCACGAAACCCCGTGGCCGCGCGACCTGCGTGCTCATATCGAGAGCGGTTATTTCGAGCGCCCGCCGCACAACGAGATTCTCGGGCCGATTCGCGCGCGGGGCGCGCCGAACGGACTGATCCTGCGGCACGGCGAGCTTGTGGCGTCGTGGGGTGACACGCGGCAGACCGATTTCACCTTCAGCGTCGCCAAAAGCTACCTGAGCCTGCTGGCCGGCGTGGCGGTCGCGGACGGGCTGATCGGCGACCTGGATGAGCCGGTGTGCCGTACGGTCGACGATGGCGGCTTTGACGGGACGCACAACAGCGCCGTCACCTGGCGGCATCTGCTGCAACAGACCTCGGAATGGTCGGGCACGCTGTTCGGCAAGTCCGACGTGATCGATCACAACCGCAGCCTGGCGACCGAGGGGCGCGGCGCGGCGAAGGGCGAGCAGCGGGCGCTGCACGCGCCGGGTACATTCTGGGAATATAACGACGTGCGCGTGAACCGGCTCAGCCTGGCGCTGCTGCGGCGGTTTCGCCGACCGCTGCCCGAGGTGTTCGCCGAGCGGATCATGTGCCCGATCGGGGCGTCGAACGACTGGCGCTGGCATGGCTATCGCACGTCGTCGGTCGAGATCGACGGGCGCATGGTCGAATCGGTCGCCGGCGGCACGCATTGGGGCGGCGGCATCGAGATCCATGCGCAGGATCAGGCGCGCATCGGGCTGCTGATGCTGCAACGCGGCCGATGGGATGGCGCGCAGGTGCTACCCGAGCACTGGATCGCGCAGTCGGTGACGCCATGCGCGCCGAACCCGACCTATGGATTGCTGTGGTGGCTCAACACACGGCGGCTGCGTTATCCGCACGCGCCGGAGGACAGCGTCTTCGCGGTGGGGGCGGGCGGCAATCTGACCTGGATCGACCCACGGAACGAGATCGTTGCGGTGATGCGCTGGATCGATCCGGCCGCGGTGGACGCGTTCATCGCGCACGTGCTCGTGGCGCTTTGATCGCTGGACAGTCATACCAACGGTCATTCTTCATAACGGTTGGTAGCTGCGCCGGGAGACCGGCAAGCAGCAGGGGGTGCAAGTCCTCTACGGTGAAGGAGCAGCGACCCACGCTGGCCCCGAGCCGTGCGCCATGTCCCGCGACGGACTAGGCGAAGCGTCGGCAGCGGCTTGAGCCGCAAAGCGGATCAAGGCAAGGCTGGCCATCGAGCCGCAAGCAGCATGGCCATTCCGCGAGTGCAAGCAAGCGGCCTTGGCATGTGCCTAATCGAGCCGGAGTCTACCATCCCACCGCATACGCGGTGCGCCGTGGATCGGCGCCGGCCCATTTCACCCCCGTTTCGAGATCCGACAGGATCGCGCACACCGACCCGGCGGCGTATTTCCGTTCCGGCCACCATTCGATCTTGTGGCCCAACGCCGCCAGCGCGGCACCGGTCGCCGCGCCGAGATCGGCCTCCAGATTGAGCTGGCCCGGTCGATACGCATGCGGCAAGGCGGATTCCGGCCAGGAGTAACTGGCGAAGCGTGGCGCCTCGACCGCCGATTGCGGGTCCATGTCGAACACCGCGATATTGAGGAACGCCTGCAGCATCGCCTGGCCGAGCACCTCACTGCCCGGCGAGCCGAACGGCAACACGCACGCGCCCGGTTTGATCGCGATCGCCGGATTGGCCGACATGCGCGGCCGGCGGCCGGGGCCGACCTTCCCCGGGTGGTTCTCCGCCGTGTAACCGCGGGACCCCCACATCGAGACCATGATGCCGGTGCCTGGGACCACTGGTCCGCCTATCGTGCCGTCGCTCGGCGTGGCGGCGAAGATGTTGCCGGCCGCGTCGGCGACGGAAAGGAACGATGTGGCTGTCTCCACGACTTCTCCCGCTCGCACTTGTTTCGCTGGCGCTTCTCCTGCTGGCGCGGGCATGGAAGATGGGTCGGGCTGCCAGGGCACGGGCGAAGTGTTCGTTGCCTGTCCGGCCGGCGGCATGCCAGGCCAGGCGCGCGCGGGATCGAACAGCGCGCGTCGCTCCGCCGCATATGATTTCGCCAGCAGCACATCGAGCGGCACGTCGACGAAGTTAGGATCGCCGAAATATGCCTCGCGGTCGGCCGCGGCGAGCTTCAGCGCCTCGGTCACCGCGTGGATGTAGGATGGCGTGTTGTGGCCGATCGTTTTAAGATCCAGCTGTTCCAGGATATTCAGCGCCTCCAGCACCATCGGGCCTTGCGACCAGGCGCCGCAGCCATAGACATCGAAGTCGGCAAAACGCGTGTGGCACGGTGGCTCGAAGCTGGCCTGGAATGACGCAAGGTCTTCCGCCGCCAGCAGCCCGCCGTTCTCCCGCTGATGGCGCACGATCGCGGCGGCGATGTCGCCGCGGTAGAACGCGTCGTGCGCGGCGCGCAGCCCGTCCAGGCGCCCGTTGCCGGCATGCGCGCGTTCCTGATCCGCCACGTATTGCAGGCTGCGCGCCAGATCGGTCTGCACGAAGGTTTCACCCACGCGGGGGGGATGTCCGTTGCGCAGGAATATCGAGGCGGTCGTCGGCCAGGTGCGGATCTCGTCCTGCTTGGAGGCGATGATTTCGGTGAAGAACGGATAGGTGGGAAAGCCGTCGCGGGCAAAACGGATCGCCGACGCCGCGACCTCGGCGAATGACATCGTGCCGTAGCGTCCCAGGGCGGCGATCCAGTTGGCGGGCGCGGCGGGCACCACGGTGTGCAGCAGGCCGTCGGGAATGCGGCCGTCGTAACGGTCACGGAAATAGGCGGCGCTGGCCGCGCGTGGCCAGGTGCCGACGCCATTGATGGTGATCACTTCATTGCGTTCGGCGAGGTAGATCATGATCGGCGCCACGCCGCCGAAGCCGACGAACTGGCTTTCCAGCACGTCGATCGCCAGGCCCGTCGCCACGCCGGCATCGATCGCGTTGCCGCCGGCTTCGAGAATCTGAAAGCCGGCCTGGGAGGCCCAGTAATGGCCCGACACCACCACATGCCGGCGCGCCATCACGTTGGGGCGACGCGGACGGGACGGGGTGAACAGGCGGGTGGTGTCGGGCATCGTCGGTTCCAGTGCTGTCGTCGGTTCCGTAGCTGTCGTCGGTGCCAGCGCTACTTCAACGTTATCGCGTGGCGCGGCCGGCCCCAATCAGCAGCGGCGGTGGCGCAACGGTCCACATCTTCCTCCAGCATCAGACGTTGCGCTACCAGCTCCCGCGCCGCGGCGACGATGGCAGCGACGTATGCCGCCTTGTGCGGATAACGTTCCAGCACCGATTCGCGCGGATCACGCGTTTCGGCACGTTCCTCGGGGGTTTCAGGAAACGGGATATAGCTACCCTCGAAACGATATTGTGCGCCGTGGCCGAAGCCGCGCGCGCGGGGATTCCAGCCGGTGTAGGTGCCGAGCGGGGCGGCGACCATCGGCGCGCGCACGCCCGGGATGTCGTTGCCGTCGGCATCGACCGCGGGCACGCCGACGACGTAGCTTTTACCCGGTACGAGGTCGGGTGGTTCCTTGTCGAGAATGCCCTGCTCGAAGCGCGGGCCAAAATCCAGCAGCGGCAGCTCGGTCGCGCCGTGCGGGGTCATCACGCCGGGAATGGCGGGGAACTGGCGCGCCCATTCGGCGTGGCCGACCAGCGTGCCATCGGCGCGTGTGGGGATGCGGCTGGCGGGCGGCGGTGTGCCGTCGGTGGCCCAGCGGTCCATCGCGTCGATCATGGCGCGGAAGAACATCGACGTAGACACGACGTTGGAGAAATTCTGCTGGGCCGGCCCGCGCGCGGGTGACTTATGCTGCGGGTCCGCGAAGTGCTGCGAGCTGGACCAGCAGTAGACGCGCACCGTGTCGGGTTGCGGCAGGTCGTTGCCGTTTGTGTCGGTGTGCACCAGGGAGCCGCGGCGTGCCCAGTATTCCGTTCCGGTCTGCGTATGGATCACCAGCGGATCGGTTTCCGGGCGCTTCAGGATGGCGTCGCGCTTGCCGGTGAGATGATCGGTCGACCAGGCGTAGGAGAACGGAAACGTATCGGCCGGGTTGAAGTGATCCTCGTAGTACTGGCCGCCGGAGACGATCGGGCTGGCGAACCGGTGGTTCAGCCACTTGCGACCGGCGCCGGCGACGTGCGGCAGTATCCCGTCGAACACGCGGCGCCCCGCTGCGTCGGCGTTGCAACCTCGAAAAACGAAGTCGCGCAGGCAGCGGCCGGTTTGCGAACGGCCCCAGGCGTAGGCCTTCTCGATGCCGCGCACCGGGTTGGGTTGCCCGGCGGCGTCCTCGATGCCGTATTTCACGAAGCCGACGAAGTCGCGCACGGCGATGTGGCCGAGGCCGTGCACCAGCGGGTCCTTGCCTGTGTAGACGAGCTCGTAGATCCAGCCCGTTTCGAAACCGGTCGGGATGTGGATGTGGCTGTCCGACGGGATCAGCGCGCGTTCGGTTTCGCCGGTCTCGCCGCCGCGGCCGCCCTCGATGCGGGCGAAGCACCAAGCGTCGGGCGGCACGGGCTCGCGCGCGTCATACGGGTAGCGGCGGCGGGTCAGGCTGGCCTGGCGCGTGTCGCGCGAGACGGTGGGGTAGGAATGCGCCGCCGCCTTGCCGCTGAGTGGCAGCGTGGTGATGCCGGGTTGGTCCACGATGTATTCGACGCGCACCTTGCCGGTGATTGGTTGGTCGCCCTCGCGCGCGATGGGAACGTCCAGGATCGCGCGGCCGTCGCCGGCGAGCAGGTCGCCCTCCCAGGCGCACCATGCCACCGTGTAGCCGCGGCGCATCAGAAAACCATTGCCGGCGTGCGCGGGCGTGATCGGATCGTTGCTGCACTGCGTCGTTGAAGAACTGCAGCATACGCTTATGGCCGCGGTTGCCGTAGTCGTAGAACACGCGGCGATTGCCGCGCGCGCGGTCGGCGGGCGCCAGCAGCATGATGTCCGCGGCGAAGCGCACGCGGCCGCCCGCGTCCCGCGGGGCCTTGTCGAGATCGACGACCCAGGCGTTGGCGGGCGCGAGGGGATCGACCGCGAAATGCGCCCGGCCGGTGAGGCGCTCATAGGCGCCGGTGGCCCCGAATTCGATGCCGTCGGCAAACGGGCGGCGATCGGTGATGCTCAGCGTGATGGCGTTGGTCATGGGCGCCCTGTCCGGTGCGGGGCGAGTGTGCGGGGTCGGGCGCTCAAGCTCAAGGGACGGGTCTCAGGGGAAGGTGCAGCCGGTGCCTTGCACGCCCCGAGGCTGGCGCCTAAGCCACCGACGACAAACTTGGGAGCCCGCGCATGGACCACCCCCTGCCCGCCGATCCGCACAGCGAGATCCGCAACGAGGTCGCAAAACTCTGCGCCCACTTTCCCGGCGAGTACTGGCGCAAGCTGGACCAGGTCCGCGCCTATCCCACCGAGTTCGTCCGCGCGCTGACCGAGGCCGGCTACCTCGCCGCACTGATCCCGGAGGAATACGGCGGCGCCGGCCTGCCGCTGTCCGCCGCCGCGGCGATCCTGGAGACCATCCACGCCGAGGGCTGCAACGGCGCCGCCTGCCACGCGCAGATGTACATCATGGGCACCATCCTGCGGCACGGCTCGCCGGCGCAGAAGACCGCCTACCTGCCGAAGATCGCCACCGGTGAGCTGCGCCTGCAGGCGTTCGGCGTCACCGAGCCGACCAGCGGTACCGACACCACGTCGTTGCGCACCTTCGCCCGCAAGGAAGGCGACACCTACATCGTCAACGGCCAGAAGGTGTGGACCAGCCGCGCGGAACACTCCGACCTGATGCTGCTGCTCGCCCGCACCACGCCGCGCGAACAGGCCAAGTCGCGCACGCACGGCCTGTCCACGTTCATCGTCGACATGCGCGCCGCCCTCGGTCACGGCCTGACCATCAGGCCGATCCGCACCATGATGAACCACAATTCCTGTGAGCTGTTCTTCGACAACATGGAGGTGCCGGCGGCGAACCTGGTGGGCGAGGAGGGCAGCGGCTTCCGCTACATCCTGGACGGCATGAATGCCGAGCGCCTGCTGATCGCCGCCGAAAGCATTGGCGATGCGAAATGGTTTATCCGCAAGGCCACCGACTACGCCAAGGAGCGCAAGGTGTTCGGCCGCCCGATCGGGCAGAACCAGGGCATCGCCTTCCCGATCGCGCGCGCCTACGCGCAGATGCGCGCGGCCGAGCTGATGGTGCACGAGGGCTGCCACAAGTTCGAGGCGGGCCTGACGCCGGGCGAGGAAGCCAACATCGCGAAGCTGCTCGGCGCCGATGCGTCCTGGGCCGCCGCCGAGGCCTGCATCCAGACGCATGGCGGCTTCGGCTTCGCCGAGGAATACGATGTCGAGCGCAAGTTCCGTGAGACGCGGCTGTACCAGGTGGCGCCGATCAGTACGAACCTGATCCTGTCGTATATCGCCGAACACGTGCTGGGGCTGCCGCGGAGTTATTGACCGGGGGCGGAGGGGCGTGACGTTCCGCCGCGGCGGAACCAGGGTCACGCGGCCAAGGTGTGTGGAAACCGTTGGTCCCAACCGGGCCGCGCGTGCTAGGCTGATGCCATGAGCGCGACCCGGAAAGAACACATGAGCCTGGAGGCGTTTCTGGATTGGGAAAGCCGGCAGGAGTTCAAACACGAGTTCGATGGCTTCCAGCCGGTCGCCATCACCGGGGTAACGGCCGCGCACTCCACCATTCAATTCAACCTGCTGGGCTTGCTGTTCAACCGGTTGCGCGGCCACCGTTGTCAGGCCCACGGCAGTGATCTGAAGATCGGGGTGGTTGGACGCATTCGTTATCCCGACGCCTTTGTCGTCTGCTCCTCCATTCCGCCAGGGACCACGGTGGTCCGCGATTCGGTCGTCGTGTTCGAGATTCTCAGTCCCAGCACGTCTTACAAGGATCGCTTCGAAAAGAACTGGGAATATCGCGATACGATATCGATCCAAAGATACGTGATGCTGGAGCAGTCCCGCCCGGCAGCGACCGTTTTCTCGCGTGCCGGCGACGACTGGGTCGGACATATTGTCCTGGGTGAAACCGACCTTGCGCTGCCTGAGATCGAGATAACATTGCCATTGACGGAGCTGTATGAGGGCGTGACGTTCTCGCCCACGCCAGACGAGATGCAGGCCGGCTGACAGCACCGGACGTGGCTGCTCCCCGGGCTGACGCCAGGCACAAGGCCGCGGCAATACCGCCTGCCGAGCCCTGGCCCGCGCCGAGCGCCCTGACGGCGGATCACAGCGACGACGCAACGTCCGGACGATCGCTTGAGTCCCGGCCAGCTTCGTGCCACTCACGCGGCATGACCGCATCGCTCCCCCTGTCCGGTCTACTGGTCGTGTCATTGGAACAGGCGGTCGCCGCGCCCTATTGCAGTTCCCGCCTGGCCGACGCCGGCGCCCGCGTCATCAAGATCGAGCGCCCGGAAGGCGATTTCGCGCGCGGCTACGACACGGCGGCCAAGGGTCTGTCCAGCTACTTCGTCTGGCTGAACCGCGGCAAGCAGAGCCTGGTCGCGGACATCAAGCACAAGGACGACGCGGCGCTGCTGCACCGCATCCTGACGCGCGCCGACGTGTTCATCCAGAACCTCGCCCCTGGCGCTGCTGCACGTGCGGGGTTTGGGTCCGACGCGTTGCGCGCATGCACCCCGCGCCTGATCACCGTCGACATCACCGGCTACGGCGACAGCGGCGACTACGCAACGATGAAGGCGTACGACCTGCTGGTGCAGGCGGAGTCCGGCCTCGCAATGATCACCGGACACCCCGCCGGTCCGGGCCGCGTCGGCGTCTCGGCCTGCGACATCGCCTGCGGCATGGCCGCGCACGCCGGCATCCTGGAAGCCCTGATCGCGCGCGGCATCACCGGCCGGGGCACCGGCCTGAAGGTCAGCCTGTTCGACGGCATGGCCGACTGGATGAATGTGCCGCTACTGTTCTACGAGGGCACCGGCCGCGCGCCGGAGCGCCTGGGCCTCGCGCATCCCTCGATCTGCCCGTACGGCGCCTTCGCAACCGCCGACGGCGCGCTGGTGTTGATCTCGATCCAGAACGAACGCGAGTGGCAGGCGTTCTGCGCCCGCTTCCTGGACGAGCCCGAGCTGCCGAACCGCTGTGGCTTCGAAACGAACGTGGTCCGTGTCGCCAACCGCGCCAGCGTCGACGCCCATGTCGGCGCCGCCTTCGCTGGGCTCACTCGCGAACATGCAGCGGCAAAGCTGCGTGCCGCCAACACCGCCTTCGGCTTCGTCAACACCGTGGCCGAGTTCGCCCACCACCCGGCGTTACGCCGCGTAACGGTCGGCACGCCGCACGGGAACGTATCGATCGCCGCGCCCCCGGTTATCAGCAGCGACGGGCCGCGCGAACTGGGGCCGGTGCCTGCCGTCGGCGAGCACTCGGCAACCATCCGCGCGGAGTTTGCCGCGGATTAGACTCCTGCCCCCACCGTTCGCCACTTGCAGCGAACGGTGGGGATCAGCAGGCCATTGAAAACCCAGAGCCGCTACACCTCCTGCGGCGCGACGCCGACGTACTTGAACTGGTGCGCCATGTCGTCCGGCGGGAAGGTGGTGTCGCGCTTGATCTGGAAAACGCTGATGATGCGTGAGGCCAGATCACCGTTCTTGTCGAACGAAACTGAGCCCTGCAGCGTATCGATCTTCGTCGCCTCGATCGCATCACGCATCGCCGCGCGGGTGATCGGGCCGCCCGACTTCACCAGCCGCCCCAGCGCATCGGCGATCACCAGCACCGCGTCATAGGCGGTGATGCAGTAATCGCTGGGCTGCTTCTTGTAGCGCGCGACATAGCTGCTGACCCATGAGGCGCTGTTCGGATCATCCAGCAGATGCGGCGCGGCGATCGTGGCGTACCAGCCCTCGGCCGCGGGGAACCCGCCAGCCGACAGGATCTCGGGCTCGTAGATGCCGTCGCCACCGCCCTTGACGATGCCCGGCAGCACCTCGTAGGACCCCTTCACCACCTTGATGCCGGCTTGCGGATTGCCGCCGAAATACAGCGACGCCGCCCCCAGCGACTTGATCTTGGTCAACGCCGTGGAATAGTCCGCCTGTTTCGGATCCAGCCGGTCACGCCCGAGCACCTTGATGCCGATCTTGCGTGCCTGTGCCTCAAACGAATCGGCGATGCCGACGCCGTAGGCGCCGCTGTCGTCGAGCACATAGACGCTCGGCACCTTGAGCACCTTGTAGTAGTAATTCGCCATGTTGGGGCCCTGGAAGGCGTCGGTCGTAACGGTGCGAAAATAGATCGCCGGGCCTTGCGGACGATAGATCTGGGCGAATTTAGGATCGGTGATGTCCGGGTTGGTGGAGCACGGCGTGATGATCGCCAGGCTGCCGGCGCTGAGGATCGGCGACATCGCCTTGCCCGAGCCGCTGTTGTACGGCCCCAGTGCCGCCAGCGCGAGCGGGTCGTTGAGCATCCTGCGCGCGTTGGTCGCCGCCTGGCCGGGATCGTAGCCGCCGGCGTTGGCGGTGCCGTCATCCATCAGCACCAGCTCGAATTTGTAGCCGCCGACGCCGCCTTTGGCGTTGATCTCGTCGACCGCCAGCTCGGCACCGCTTTTCACCAGCAGTGCGCCCTCGGCTTCCTCGCCGGTGAAGGGCATGTTGATCGGGATGTGCAACACTTTATCCGCCGCCCGGGCGGATCTTCCCAACGCAAGTGGGGTGGTCGCAACGGCGGCACCACCCAACACCAGGGCGGCACGTCGGCTCAGGCGATTGCTGGTCTCGGTCATCCGTAGTCTCCCCTGTTTAATGCACAAGGTGACTGACTTTTCCCCGTGCGAACCACGCTAAGACCCGCGCGGAGAGGGGGTCAAAGGAAACAATCGGTCGAAACGAGCCGACGGGGGCGGATGCTCGGCGGCGACCGGTGTTGAGGGCGTCGCAAGGTGGAGCGGATTCAGCGTGACGAATCGCGCAGCGCCGGACATCTGTCATTGCGAGCGAAGCGAAGCAATCCCCTACGTGCATTGGTGCGATATCTCGGGGAGATTGCTTCGCTTCGCTCGCAATGACAGCGTCGGGCTTCGCTCGCAATGACAGCGTCGGGCTTCGGTCGCAATGACAGCTTTGACCGAGGGTCGGAACCGTCAGGATCATTACACTAGCTCGCCGCCTGCAGGCGGTCGCCGTTCGCCAGAATGGCGTCCGCCAGCGCCGCCGCCGGACCACGCGCGGTGCCGCTTCGCGTCGTCACGACGAACTCGACCTCGCCGGCTTCCGGCAGGCGCAGGGTTGCTGGCGCCTCGACCAGCCCCTCCGGGATCAGGCTGCGTGCGTGCAGCGTGACGCCGAGGCCCGCCAGCGCCGCGGCGCGCAGACCGGACAGACTGCCGCTGGTGCAGACCACGCGCCACGCCCGCCCGGCCCGCTCCAGCGCCTCCAGCGCCACACTGCGGGTCAGGCTCGGCGGCGCATACAGGATCAGCGGCAGCGGCGCTTGCGGGTCGATCTCCAGGCCCGGCCCACCGATCCAGACCAGCCGGTCGCGCCAAACAAGTTTTCCGCGCGCCTCGCCGGTGCGGCGCTTCGCCAGCACAAGGTCCAGTTCGCCCTGGTCGAACTGTGCATTCAACGTGGCGCTGAGATCGACGGTCAGCTCCAGGTCCACACCCGGGTGGCGGCGGGTAAACGCGCGAAGAATCTCCGGCAGGCGCGAGGAGACGAAGTCCTCCGACGTGCCGAACCGCACCCGCCCGCGCAGCCGCGCGCCGGAAAAATACAACCGCGCCCGCTCGTTCGCCTCCAGGATCGAGCGGGCGAAGCCGACCATCGCCTCGCCGTCGGCGGTCGGCGCCACGCGGTGGGTGTCGCGCAAGAACAGCCGCCTTCCGGCCTCCGCCTCCAGCTTGCGCACGTGCTGGCTCACGGTGGATTGCTGTAGGCCGAGCCGACGCCCGGCCTCGGTGAAGTTCCGAGTCTGCGCCACGGCGAGGAAGCTTTGCAGCAGGATGGGGTCGAGCATGGCCTATCATCACAAAACATGATGACCATAACGTCGGGCAGCGGACTTCACAATAGCCTGCGCGCGGCCGATCTTCGCGCCTGCGACATGCAACACCATCCGTCGCGGAGGACCCAGGCTATGCACAAGCTGCTCGCCCGCCTACCGATCGACAGTTTCATTGCCCTGCTGCTGACGATGGTGGCCCTTGCCAGTTTGCTGCCGGCGCGCGGGCTCGGAGCGGTAGTGGCGGGGCACGGCGTCACCGTGGCGATCGCGCTGCTGTTCTTCCTGTATGGCGCGCGGCTGTCTCCGCAGGCGGCGCTGGCGGGCGCGCGGCACGGACGGCTGCATCTGCTGGTGTTTCTCAGCACCTTCGCTCTATTCCCGGCGCTGGGGCTCGGCGCGCGGGCGCTGTTCCCGCACCTGCTGACGCCGGAGCTATGGACCGGCGTGATCCTGCTGTGCGTGTTGCCGTCGACCGTGCAGTCCTCGATCGCCTTTACCTCGATCGCGCGTGGCAACGTACCGGCCGCGCTGTGCGCCGCGACGCTGTCCAACCTGGTCGGCATCCTGCTGACCCCGGTGCTGGCCGGGCTTTTGCTGGCGACCGGGCAAGCCGGCGGCCACGGCGGCATCTCTGCCCATGCGGTCGGCGACATCGTGCTGCAGCTTCTGCTGCCTTTCGCCGCCGGGCAGGCGCTGCGGCCGTGGATCGGCGCCTGGGTCGCGCGCAACCGCGGCGTGCTGAGCCTGGTCGATCGCGGCTCGATCCTGCTGGTGGTCTACACCGCGTTCAGCGAGGGCATGGTCGCGGGCATCTGGCACTCGCTCGATGTGGCGACCCTGGCCCGGCTGTTCGTGGTCGACGCCACCCTGCTGGCGGCGGTGCTGGCCACCACCACGCTCCTCAGCCGCCGGCTGGGTTTTGCCCGGGCCGATGAGATCACCATCGTATTTTGCGGCTCCAAGAAGAGCCTGGCGAGCGGCCTGCCGATGGCGAGCGTGCTGTTCGCCGGTGGTGGCTCGGTCGGGCTGATCGTGCTGCCGCTGATGCTGTTCCATCAGTTGCAACTGATGGTATGCGCGGCCCTCGCCCGCCGCTATGCCGCGGGCGCGCCGGCGGCGCTGCCGATCGCACGTCCGGTGCCGGCCGCCGGTTGATCCTGTCCGGTCGGCGCCACCCGGATACGGCCGGCGTGGCCGAGATAATGGTGGCGTTGACCGGAAAGAGACGCGGGGCGGTCGCGGTCGGCCGGAGGGGACAGACCGTCGCAACACACCCCGCCACCTAGCCCATCCGGAAGGCGGACGGGCCAGGGAACCCTGATGAAGAACTGCTATGCCGCCATCTTCACCTCAATGGTCTTTTTCTGCGCCGGGGCCGCCTTCGGCAGCGTGACCGTCAGCACACCCTTCGCGAACTCAGCAGCGATTTTGTCGCCGTCCACCCCGTCAGGCACCACGAAGCAGCGCTGGAACGCGCCGTAGCAGCGCTCCGACAGGTAGGTGTTCGCGTCCTTCTTCTCGGTCTCGGCGGTCTTTTCGCCCTTGATGGTCAATACGTCATCGCTCAGCGCGACCTCGATGTCCTTCTCGTCCATCCCGGGGAGTTCGGCGGTCACCTTGTAGGCACCTTCATCCTCGGTGATGTCCATCGCCGGCGTCGGTACGGTGTAGTCGGTACGAAGCATCGGCGCGGTATCGAACATGCGACCAAGCGACGGCATGCCGAAGCCCGTCGCGAACCGGTCGAACAGCCGGTCCATCTCGCCACGGAGGCTCCGCCATGCGTCGGGCGCAGGTTTGGCGGGCGGCGTCTGCTTCAGGACTTCAACTGGGGTGTTTGCCATGTTCGCCTCCTGCGATAGCTAGTTGACGACACAAGACGCAGACTGCGACTTTCGGGCGGCGCCGACATTGATCCAGATCAAACGGCGCCGAAATTCGTACACCTCGCGCGCCTGCGGGAGAGGTCGGCAAGCAACGCGGTTGGGCCGCGAAACGGACCAACGGTGAGGATGGTGCGGGCGGCACGACCCTCACCCGCGTCGCAACGGCTCCGCGCCCCCCGGGTCATGCGCCCGGGGGCAAGCGTTGGTCTGCTCTGCGCGGCCCAAGCCCGCGAAAGGCCGGAGAGGTGAACGCGCTCCTAGCTGAGCCGCGTCAGCTTGCTCACCATGTGATCGAACTGCGCGAGGTAGATATTCTCCTGCGCATCCAGCCAAATTCCATGGATATGGAACGCGCCCTTGTACGGATCGTCGCGATCCCAGCGCACCACCAGTTCGCGCTCGCGCGTCCAGATCGAAAGCCCGTCCGCCCCGCCGACATAGATGCGGTCGCGGCCGAACGCCAGGTCGCTCGGCATGCGGAAGTCATTCCACTCCGCCAGGAACGTGCCACCCGCATCGAACACCTGGATGCGGTGATTGTCACGATCGGCGATCCACACCTGATCGCGCTCGTCGATCGCAATGAAATGCACGATGGCGAACTGGCCCGGCCCATCGCCCGCCGTCCCCCAGGAGTGCAGCAGCTCGCCGGCGGCGGAGAATCGGTGCACCCGCCGGTTGCCGTAGCCGTCGCTGACATACACGTCCCCGTTCGAGGCGAAGGCGACCGCCGTCGGCATGTTGAACGGCTGGCCGTAGAAGGTCGGCGCGGGGAAGTTGCGCCGCCCCAGCGTGCGCAGCACCTCGCCGGTGGGCTCGTGCTCGGTCACGATGTGCCAGCCGGAATCGGCGATCCAGACGTGTCCGTCCGGCGCGATGCTGAGGCCGTGCACGAACTCGGAGAACTGGCCCTCTCCCCACGAGGTGATGAAGTTGCCGTCCGGATCGAACACGATCAGCGGGTGCGCGCTGCGCGACAGCACGAACACCTCGCCGTTGGCCGCCACCGCGCCCTTGGAAACGATGCGCGGTGGATACGCTTTCGGATCGGGATCACGGAACAGCCAGCCGCGCGGCAGCCTGGCCCAGTCCCGCACGAAGCGATAGCGATGCGCGCCCGAACCGATCACCGGCGCGTCCCGTTCCATGGCGTCCATCTCGTTGTCCTCCCCGGAGTCTGGCCCTGGGCCGCACTGTAGACGAACCGCCGGCGGAGGCTATCCTGCCCGCAACGCCAGCACGCCCGAGCGGGGAAACCGATGTCCAAGCCACCGTATGAATTCCGCGGCAATGCCTATCGCGCGCTGACCGAGCTCGAGCCGTGGATCGCGGCGCGCCAGGAGGCGATCCTGGAGCCCGAACTGCCGATCATCGACCCGCACCACCATGTGTGGGACAACGAGCGCGGCCGCTACCTGGTGCACGAGCTGGCCGCCGATGTGAACACCGGCCACAACATCGTCGCCACCGTGTTCGTCGAGGCTGGCTCGATGTATCGCGCCAAGGGGCCGGCGGCGATGAAGCCGGTCGGCGAAGTCGAGTTCGTCAACGGCATCGCCGCGATGAGCGCCAGCGGGCATTATGGTCCGGCACAGCTCTGCGCCGGCATCGTCGGCCATGCCGACCTGACGCTGGGCGATGGCGCGAAGCCGGTGCTGGAGGCGCTGATCGCCGCGGGCAACGGCCGCTTCCGCGGCATCCGCCATGGCGTGACCTGGGACACCGGCAACGCCGCGCGGTTCGGCCGGCGGCAGGTGCCGCAGCATCAGGTGCTCGATCCGGTGTTCCGCCAGGGTTTTGCGCATCTCGAACCGTTGGGGTTGTCGTTCGAGTCGTGGCAGTTTCATCCGCAACTGCCCGATCTGGTGGACCTGCTGAAGGCGTTCCCGAACACCAACGTGATCCTAAATCACGTCGGCGGGCTCCTGGGGATTCCACCGCACGATCATGATCGGCAGGCGGTGTTCGCCATCTGGCGCGCCAACATCCGCGCGGTCGCGCAGTTCCCGCATGTGAGCGTGAAGCTTGGCGGTTTGGGGATGCTGTATTGCGGCTGGGATTTCCACCTGCACGACATCGCACCGGGATCGGAGGAGCTGGCGACCGCCTGGCGGCCGTACATCGAGGCCTGCATCGAGGCGTTCGGTCCCACTCGGTGCATGATGGAAAGCAACTTCCCGGTCGACAAACAGTCCTGCGGCTATGCGGTGCTGTGGAATGCGCTGAAGCGGATCACGCAGGGCTGTTCCGCGACCGAGAAGGCGGCGCTCTACCACGACACCGCGGCGCGGGTGTATCACCTGGATGTTTGAGTTGCGACTCTCGGTATGGCTCGACGACGTCGCCCAACCCGCCATGGCCGGCCCCAACCCCGTCATGACTGGACCCTCCCAGTCATGACCGGACCGTCCCCGTCATGGCCGGACCCTCCCGTCATGGCCGGCGAAGGCCGGCCATCCACGACTTCCCTTCGTGCGAGCGGCACAGTCGTGGATCGCCCGACCATGACGGGATTAGACGCCTACCGCCCCCCGACGCGGTGATGTCCCGGCGTCTCTCCCGGCGCCGCGAAAGGATCCCTGATGTCTGACCAAGTGGTGACACTGCACACCGCCCTGGGCCCTTACCCGCATGTCGCGGGACTGCGCGACGGCACGATCCGGTCGGACCGGATACAGTTCGACTTCGAAAACGTCGAGCCGATCACCCGCGCCTTCCGCCGCATGGTCCGCACGCTCGATTTCGAGCTGTGCGAGATCGCGCTGACCACGCATGCCCAGGCGGTCGTCTACGGCAAGCGCATCACCGCGTTGCCGCTGGTGATGACGGGCGGGTTCCATCATGGATCGCTGGTGTGCCGGCGCGATTCACCCTTGCGCGGACCGAACGACCTGCCGGGCAAGCGTGTCGGCGTGCGGGCCTACTCGCAGACCACCGGCATCTGGGTGCGCGGCATCCTGCGGAGCGAGTATGGCATCGCACCCGAGGCGATGAAGTGGATCACCCAGGAAGACGCCCATGTCGCCGAGTACCCCGATCCTGCCTTCGTAGTACGCGAGGCCGCGGGCAAAGACCTGAGGGCGATGCTGCTCGCCGGTGAGATCGATGCCGAGATCGGGCTCGCGAAGCTTGACGCGCCGGAGGTCCGCACGGTCATTCCGGATGCAGCGACGGTGGCGGCCGAGTGGAGCCGCCGCACCGGCGTGCGGCCGATCAACCACGTGGTGGCGATCAAGACGGAGTTGCTCGAGGCACATCCGTGGCTGGCGCGCGAACTGTATACGCTGTTTGTCCGCGCCCGCGTCGGGACTCCACCCCCCTACGGCATGACGGTAAATCGTGCCGCGATCGAGATGTTGTTGCGATTCACCGCGGAGCAGGGGCTGACGCCGACGCGCCTGCGGCCCGAAGACATCTTCGCTTCCGACCTGATGGGGACCTAGGATGTTTCGCCGCCGACCTGATACGACATAGGATCATGCAAGGAGCCAAGACATGCCCGAAATCCCCCGCCTGAACGGAGCCATCCGCGCGCTCGACTCCGGCAAGCCCGCCTTCGTTACGTTCTCGCCCGGCGAGGTCGGCAGCGCCATCACCATGAGCACCGCGCCCTATGACGGCGTGGTGTTCGAAATGGAGCACAATCCATACGATATCAAAACCTTGTGCGACTGCATGCAATACATGCTGAACCGCAAGCAGATCGCGACTTCCGGCTCGATCGCGCCCGCCGTGACACCGATGGTGCGCATCCCGCCGAACGGTGGCGAGCAGAGCCAATGGATCGCCAAGCAGGTGCTGGATATCGGCGTCTACGGGATTGTCTGGCCGCATGTCTCCACGGTAGAGGATGCGCGCAACGCCGTCATCGCCAGCCGCTATCCGCGCCCGCCCGAGGCACCGTACTACGACCCGCCCGGCCAGCGCGGCGACGCGCCGACCTCGGCGGCGCGCTACTGGGGGCTGACCGCGCAGGAGTACTACAAGCGTGCCGACGTCTGGCCGCTGAACCCGGAGGGCGAGGTGCTGGTGGTGATCATGTGCGAGGAGAAGCGCGCCATCGCCAACCTGCCGAAGATGCTCGAACAGGTGCCCGGAATCGGCGTGGTGCTGATCGGCGAGGGCGATCTGTCGCAGGACCTCGGGCATCCGCGGCAGTATGAGCATCCGACGGTTGCCAGTGCAATCAACGACATTTTGGCGATCTGCAAGCAGTACAAGATGCCCTGCGGTCATCCGCATGTCGATACGAAGAACGTCGACGAACTGATCGAGCGCGGCTTCCGCTGGCTGATGCCGGCGCCGGTGACGTCGTTCTCGGCACTGGAGATGGGGCGGAAGAAAAGCGGACGGTAAAGGTCCTGGAGGCGAATGCGCCGTTGGAGGAACGATCATGGCACGACTGACGCCTATCACCGACAAGACCCATATGGCGACCGAGGATCACCCGGTCTTCGATGCGATCGTGGCGAGCCGCGGTTCGATCCATGGACCGTTCGTCATGTTCCTGCACTGCGCGGAACTGACGGGACGTCTGGCGCATCTGGGTGCCTACGTGCGCTTCGAGGGCTCGCTGGATATGCGGGTGCGCGTGCTCGCGGCGATGGTTGTCGCGCGCGAGTTCGAGGCGGACTATATCTGGGGCGCGCAGACCTGGATTGCACGGCAGCGGAACGTTCCAGAGAGCACGATTACGGCGATCCGGGAGAACCATTCTCGAGGGATCCCGACCGAGGACGCGCAGATCGTCGACTTCACGCGGGAGTTGTTGCGCCGGCATCGCGTCGATGAAGCGACCGCGGCGGCGATGCGCGCGCGGTTCGGCGATGATGAGTTCATCCAACTGACGGGGGCCATCGGATATTACAGCATGCTGGCGATGACGGTGAACGCCTGCGAGCTTGAAGCGGCAGCGGGCGCCGAGGTGCTGCGGGTCTGAGAGCAGCGGAAGGTGGCGGAATGGGATGCCCCGGATCGAGTCCGGGGGATGGCTTTTCCGCCGTACGCTTCACACCACGCCGGCCTCGCGCAACCGCTGCACGTCCTCGGGAGCGACGCCGCACAGCGCACCCAACACGGCCTCGGTGTGTTCGCCGAGTAGCGGCGGGCGACTGACTTCGGCGGGTGAGTCCGACAGCTTGATCGGGCAGCCGACCGTCTGATACGTCCCGCGGGTCGGATACTCGACGTCCACGATCATTTCGCGCGCGCGCAGATGGGGGTCGGCCAGCACCTCGCCGGTGTCGAGGCAGGCGCCGCACGGTACGCCGGCATCGCCGAGCAGGCGCATCACCTCGTGCTTGCTGCGCTGGCGCGTCCAGGCGGCGACGATCGCGTTCATCGCCTCGCGATTCTCCCAGCGCCCCTCTGGGGTTTTGAAGCGCGGGTCCGCGGCCAGTTCCGGCTGGCCGAGCACGCCGAGGAACGCCGTCCACATCTGCGGCTGCGCGAATATGTAAACGTAGTCGTTCGGCCCACCCGGCGCGCACGGATAGGTCGTGCCGGGAACGGTCCGACCAAGCTGGTTGCCGGTGCGCGGCATCGGCCGCCCGGTGCGCTGGTGGTCACGCAGGCTGACGCGGATCAGGTTGACCACGGCGTCCTGCATCGAGACCTCGACGTGCTGGCCCTTGCCCGTCGTGTGGCGCTGCTGCAGCGCGGCCAGGATGCCGATCGCCATGTGCATGCCGGTGCCGGAATCGCCGATCGCCGGGAACACGTAGGTGGGCGGGTTCTCCGGGAAGCCGGTGACGCTCATTGCGCCGCCCATCGCCTGGGCGATCGGCTCGAAACTCTTGAATCCGCTATACGGGCCGTAGGTGCCAAAACCCTTGATGGTGGCGTAGATCAATCGAGGATTCAGCTTCGACAAAACGTCATAGCCAAGGCCGAGCCGGTCCAGCGCGCCGGGCCCAAAATTCTCCAGCAGCACATCGGACTGCGCGATCACCTGCTTGAACAGCGCCTTGCCCTCGTCGGTCTTCAGGTTGAGCGTCAGGCTGCGCTTGTTGGCGTTCAGCACCAGGAAGAACAGGCTGTCGCTGTCAGGCTTGTCGCGCAGGGTGACGCGCGCGACGTCGCCGCCCTTCGGCTCCTCCAGTTTGATCACGTCGGCGCCGAGGAAGCCGAGGATCTGCGCGCAGGCCGGCCCTGCCTGGTTGTGCGTCATGTCGATGACGCGAACGCCGTTCAGTGCCTGGCTCATCGTTTCCCTCTCCCGGTGTCGTAGCAACGGAAGCGGAGGATATCGGCCTCGGGGCAGGTCGGATAGGCGTGTGACGCGGCCGGCTACGGGGTTCGCGCAGCGTCGGTCTTGCGAGCCGGTCGGCGCGCGCCCATCATCCAGTTTCGAATGCACCAGCCGAAGCGGCATATATCATGAGCGCGACCGCACCTGCCCGCATGACCGCGGATGAGTTCATCGCCTGGGCAATGGAGCAGCCCGAGGGTGAACACTACGAACTCGTCGCGGGCGAAGTCGTCAGCATGGCTCCCGAGCGGGTTGCGCACGGTCGCACCAAGTTCCGCGTTGCCAGACGCCTCGCCGAGGCCATCGAGGCAGCCCATTTGGAATGCGAGGTGCTCGGCGATGGCATGACCGTCCAGGTGGATGCCGATACGATCTATGAGCCCGACGCGCTGGTCCGCTGCGGGCCACCGTTGGACGACAACGCGACCAGGGTCTTCGATCCGCTGATCCTGGTCGAGGTCGTATCGCCCTCGTCGCGCGCGCGCGATTCCGGCGGCAAGCTGGAGGACTATTTCCGGATGCCGTCGGTGCGGCACTATCTGATCGT
Organism: Acetobacteraceae bacterium; assembly: GCA_003151425.1. Taxonomy (GTDB): domain Bacteria; phylum Pseudomonadota; class Alphaproteobacteria; order Acetobacterales; family Acetobacteraceae; genus Palsa-883. The sequence goes on along the minus strand of PLXO01000205.1, from coordinate 29,197 downwards.
GAAGACCGAGAACCGCGCCGTCATTCATCACGAGCGGGACGCGGCGGGCGCGATCACGACCCGTATCATCCGCGACGGGCCGATCCGGCTCGACCCGCCCGGGATCGAACTGACCGAATTGTTCCCGCCACAAACTTGAGCCGGGTTCCACCGGCCGCGCACCGAACGAAGCTGGCAACTTCAGCCGAGTGTCGCGCGGCGCCACGAAGCGTGTTTCGGCTTCCGCTCAGGGTATCGGTAATCCGTCTGCGCAAATGAAACGGACGGTCACATCCAGGCCCGGACGCCGCCTGTTGGTGGTGTGTGCGTCGTCATCGATCCTGCGGTTTCGGCGGGGGTAACTTCGATACGTCATCTCGTTCCGCGTTGCGTCGAACGGTGACGCATAGCTTACGGATCTCGTCCCGCGCAATGCTCAGGATCGGGTGATCGCCGGCGGGCATGGCGCGAACCACGTCGATCGCCGCATCGACATCGTGCAGGACTACGTCGGCCAGCCGCATTACCCGGTGCACCACACTTGTGGCATTCAGGCGGCATTCCTCCGCCATTCGCATCCAATGCCGCCGCTGGATGTGTCTCCCGCGTCGCTGACCACCGATACTCTGCGCATGGTTCAGGGGGATGCTTCGCCAGGCTGCGCCGCACATCAAGTCGTACAGCGGTGCGAAGGAGACACTGCCGGCGCTGATGATCAGTGAGTAGTTCTTCGCGTGCGAATCGACATTGCCGATCAATATATTGAAGATGGCCGCATCCAGCAGCCGAAGCGTGTCAGCGCCTGTCATGAATGTGCGGGTCAGATCGAAGAAGTCGGGCAGCGATGGCCCTGGCGCCCCGGTCTGATTGTGTTGGTATTTTGCGCTGGGTGGTTTCCCGAGGGCTTGGCAGAAGTCTTCCTGATGGATGCGCCGCCAAGTCTCGCCTTCCTGGAAGCGGTCATATCGGGTGACCAACAGATAGGTCCGCGCGCCGGCGATACCGGTGGTTACCGGTGCCACAGACAGATGCTCGACCCGTCTGGCGGGGTGGAATGGCATGGTGTTGAGCGCGTATGTGTTGAACGGCCCGATTACCTTCGTCAGTGTCGGGGATAGCCCGAGTCGTTGGGCGAGCACCATGCACAGCGCCTCATTCTGCACGCTGCCTGGCAGGCGATGATTGTCGGGCTTCAGGATATGCGTCGATGGGGCGCCGTGGATCGGGATGGTGATACGCCCATCGCGCACAGCTACCGGCAGCTTATCCTGAGCGCCGGCGAGGCTCATCGAGACGCCTTCGTCGCCGGTCAGGAAAGGTTTCGCAGGCAGTTCTTCGATAATTTGCTCCAGTGCCACTCGATCCGGCACGTCGCGATATCCGGGGACTTCATCGCCCGCGGGCTGGGCGCCAATGGCCAACGCACCCGCCGTATCTCGGCCGATATGTTGGAGCAGGCCGATGACATCTTCAGGTGCCGAACCGAGGATACGGCCCATGGTGGTCAAGAGCCCATCCTCGGGCAGCAGATTCTGTAGCCAGGGCCGTAGCAACGCGGGCGGGATAGAGTCCGGTCCCAGTGGCATCCGCACGGAAACCGGAAACGCATCGTTCAGCCGGAGCCATGATGCGTCGTAACGAAAGATTGGACCGTCCGGGCAGGGTTCGATCGTTCCAACGCGCAGAGCTTCATACCAGACCGGAAGGCTCACAATCGACCAACTGTCGGTTCGGCGCGCGGCAGGCTTAAGGTATGGCGGCCACGCGCACCGGCCGGCGGCGCGGAGATCTGAACGCCCACCGCCTGGGCCGCGGCGAGAGCTTTGCCAAGCTGCGATGTGCCCTTGCCTGCCTCAAGGTCCACGACGAACCGCTCACCCGCGTTGATTACCAGCGCCAGGTCGCGTTGGGTCATGCCGAGGGCCCGGCGGCCCTGGCGGATGAGACGCCCAAACTCCTCTGCTGTCATGCCCTGGCCCACCCCTGATCTTACCGTCCGGGAAGATATGACGGCATCAATGGCGAAAGCAAGAGTCTTCTTCCCGAGCAGGAAGATTGCGGCCGACATCGCATGACGCGGGCGTCGATCTTACCGGCCGGGAAGACGCCAGCAATCCTGAACGCCAGGATCATCTGCACCGACGGGTTGCGCAGGCCGCGCGTCGTATCGGCATCACATGGCCCGTCCCCTCCCCTTGGATTGCCAAATCGTATGAATCACATTGTCATTCACGGACAGGAGATGTCGGATGACCGCGAATGCCTGGTGCAAGCCCGTGTGGACGCGACCGTGAGGGAGGAGGCCGCAGCCGTGCTTGCGGACATGGGGCTCAACGTGTCCGACGCCGTGCGCATGCGGTTCACGCCGGTTGCACGCGAGAAGGCGCTTCCGTTCGAGCTGCTGGTCCCGAACGCCGAGACCGTGGCGGCAGTGAAGGAAGCCCGGCGCGGCAAGCTGGCGACATTCAAGCGCGTCGACGCGCTGATGGTTGATCCGCATGTGGACGATTAGGCGGACGGGGACGTTCAAGCGGGACTTCAAACGCGACTCGAATCAGCGTTCCCTGATCGCCTGTCGGGCGGCACGATCGGCCGGATACGAAAGGCCCACGACAGCGAGAATGGCGACCACACCGTCCTCATCCAGGCAATAAACCAGCACGTGCCACGGATCACGAGCCCGCCGCTCGCGGGGCAACCGGCCTCTGGAATAGCGGATCTCGTAGCACCAAACGTCAGGCACGCGGCGAACCGGTCTGGCTCCCAGACGCCGAGGGTCTATGCCGATATCTTCCATGGCGGCTTCGAGCAACGCCCGATAGTTGGCTGCACGGTGATCGCCGTAATCGAGCCCGCTCCTGGTCAGGATGTCGACGATCTGTTTCCGGGCCGGGTCGGTGACCCGGTAGGTCACTACCCAGGTCCGGACGTCGCCTGCTGGTGGTCTCCTCCGTCCTCATCGGTCGCGGTGGCGCGCAATTCGGCAAGCCGGACGTGGGCGTCATTGCTCACGCCCTCCCAGAACGAACGCCTTGCCTCGGGTCCGTCGACGGTTGTGTAATCGCCACGCCTGAGCGCGCTCAGACCTTGCTTTGCCGCGGCGGCCATCTCGGCGTCGTCGGCCTCGAGCTCGAGGGCGTAGCGGCGCACCGCTGCATCGAGGAACTCCGCTACGCTGGCGGCATGGCCCTCAGCGACCTGCCGATCGATGACCTGCTTCAGGTCATCCGGGATTTGAACTGCGCTCATGTGCTGCTCCAGCAAGCTGGGATAGCCTAGCACGTCTGAAGCTCTGCACCTACTGGATGGGGTAAATGGCTGTTTGTCCGAGGCCTGCTCAATGCGCCAGTGCGGGCGCAGGCTTTTCGGCTGAAGCTGCGCGTGCCGTCAGCGCGTTCCGGGAGGCCGCTAATGAACCCAGAGGCAGCGTCTGCCGGCGCGGCTTAAAGCGGGGCTGGAGTGGCGCCATCCGCGCAACTCTCCGGCAGCGCCTCGCCCACGCTGATCTCCCCGGCGGCGAAACGAGCCAAGCGGCGGCGCATTTCCGCAACCTCGGGTTTTGTACCCACATCAGCACAACTTCGGTTACTATCAGGAACGTATTCCATAGGGCCTTTGTGCTCTTCCCAATACCGCCCGATCGCAGCCCTCGCCTTAGCTTCGTTTGTCGCTGCGAGCTCGCGGAATCTTTGCCTCGCCGCTTCGGTAAACGGACATGATGCAAGTTTCGCAACAAGTGCGTGGCGCCACAACTCCCCCAGTAGAAATTCTCCGCAATCATCCGCCCAGAACGATATCGCGTATGCGAAATCGAACCCGGGCGTTCGATCGAAGAGGGCGGTCGGCTCAGAAAAACCGGGGATTCGATCCGATGGCGTAGCCGGTTCCGCCCCCTCGGCACTGAGGCTCAGAAACAGCAACCCATAACAACAAATCGCCACACCTCGTCGGCGAATGCAATTGAAGCGAGACATCAACGGCTGGCCTCCTACCGGAGCAGCCGCATCCTCCGCCACCGCAACGACCCGCGCAAGCAGCGGGGCGGCATCGCTGCCGCCCCGCAAATCGTTACGCCGCCTCCGCCAACGCCCCGTTGATCGTAAGCCCCTGCGGCCCGGCGGACACATGCACCGTGTCGCCCTCCTTCACCGCGCCCTCCAGCAGCAGCCCCGCGAGCGGGTTCTGCAAGCTGCGCTGGATCACCCGCTTCAGCGGGCGCGCGCCATAGGTGCTGTCGTAGCCCTCGGCCCCCAGCCACTCCAGCGCGCTGCGATCCAGCTCCAGGCCGATCTTGCGATCCGCCAGCAGTTTTCGCAGATGCGCCAACTGGATCAGCACGATCGCCGCCATGTCGCTGCGCTGCAGCCGACGGAACAGCACGATCTCATCCAGCCTGTTGAGGAACTCGGGGCGGAAATGCGCCCGCACCGCTTCCATCACCTGGCCCTGCACCAGCGCGGTCGGCGCGCCCTCCGGCTGGGCCGCCAGCACGTCGCTGCCCAGATTCGAGGTCAGAACGATGATGGTGTTCTTGAAGTCCACCGTGCGGCCCTGGCCATCGGTCAGCCGGCCGTCATCAAGGACTTGAAGAAGCACGTTGAACACGTCCTCGTGCGCCTTCTCGACCTCGTCGAACAGGATCACCTGATAGGGGCGCCGGCGCACCGCCTCGGTCAGCACGCCGCCCTCGTCGTAGCCGACATAACCCGGCGGCGCACCGATCAGCCGGGACACCGAGTGCTTCTCCATGAACTCGCTCATGTCGATGCGCACCATGGCCCGGTCGTCGTCGAACAGGAACCCGGCCAGCGCCTTGGTCAGCTCGGTCTTGCCGACGCCGGTCGGCCCGAGGAACAGGAAGCTGCCGATCGGCCGGTTCGGGTCCTGCAGGCCGGCACGCGCGCGGCGCACCGCGTTGGCCACCGCCTTCAACGCCTCCTCCTGGCCGACGACGCGCTTGCGCAGCTCGTCCTCCATGCGCAACAACTTGCCGCGCTCGCCCTCCAGCATCTTGTCCACCGGAATGCCGGTCCAGCGCGCCACCACGCCGGCGATGTCCTGCTCGGTCACCGCCTCGTTCACCAGCTTGCCGTCGCCGCTGGCGGCCAGCTTCTTCTCGATGCCGGGGATCACGCCGTACATCAGCTCCGACGCGCGCCCCAGATCGCCGTTGCGCTGCGCCATCTCGACCTCGCTGCGCGCGCGGTCGAGCGACTCCTTCAGCTTCTGCGTCTCCGCCACCTGGCCCTTCTCCACGTTCCACGCGGCGGTCATGGTGGTAGACTTCTCTTCGATCCCGGCCAGCTCCTTCTCCAGCCGGACCAGCCGCTCGCGCGACGCCGCATCGGGCTCCTTGCGCAGCGCCTCGCGCTCGATCCGCAGCTGCATCAGCCGCCGATCGAGCTCGTCCAGCTCTTCCGGCTTCGAATCGACCTCCATGCGCAGCCGGCTCGCGGCCTCGTCGACCAGGTCGATCGCCTTGTCCGGCAGGAACCGGTCGGTGATGTAACGATTCGACAGCGTCGCCGCGGCGACCAGAGCGCCGTCGGTGATGCGCACGCCGTGGTGCAGCTCGTATTTCTCCTTGATGCCGCGCAGGATGGAGATGGTGTCCTCCACGCTCGGCTCGCCGACAAACACCGACTGGAAGCGCCGCGCCAGGGCCGCGTCCTTCTCGATGTATTTTCGATATTCATCCAGCGTGGTCGCGCCGATGCAGTGCAACGTGCCGCGCGCCAGCTCCGGTTTGATCAGGTTCGACGCGTCCATCGACCCCTCGGCCCGCCCGGCGCCGACCAAATTGTGCAGCTCGTCGATGAACAGGACGACCTCGCCCTGCGCGGACTCGACCTCCTTCAGCACGGCCTTCAGCCGTTCCTCGAACTCGCCGCGATACTTCGAGCCGGCGACCATCGCGCCAAGGTCGAGCGACAGCAGTTTCTTGTTCTTCAGCGCCTCCGGCACATCGCCGTTGACCATGCGGATCGCCAGACCCTCGACGATGGCGGTCTTGCCNNACCGGGTTGTTCTTGGTGCGCCGCGCCAGCACCTGGATGGTACGGCGGATTTCCTCGTCGCGGCCGATCACCGGGTCGAGCTTGCCTTCCCGCGCCAACGCGGTGACGTCGCGGGCGTATTTCTTCAGCGCATCGAAATTGGCCTCGGCATTGGGCGAGGTGACCTTGCGGCCCTTGCGCACGTCGGCCACCGCCTTGTCGAGCGCCTGGGCGGAGGTGCCGGCGGACCGCAGCGCGCGCGCCGCCGGCGTGTCGGACGCCGCCAGCGCCACCAGCATGCGATCCTGCGCGACATACTCGTCGCCCGCCTTGGTCGCGGCCTGCTCTGCCGCGTCCAGCAAGCGCGCCAGCTCCGGCGTGATCTGCGGCTGGCCGGCGCCGGCGCCCTGCACCTTGGGCTGACGGGCGACCTCGGTGTCGACGGCGTGCTTGGCGACCTGCGGGTTGCCGCCGGCGGCCGTGATCAGGCCAGAGGCGGCGCCTTCCTCATCGTCCAGCAGCGCCTTCAGCAGGTGCTCGGGGGTGATCCGCTGGTGGAACTCGCGGATCGCGATCGTCTGGGCGGCCTGGAGGAAGCCGCGCGAACGCTCGGTGAACTTCTCAATATCCATGTTTCATGTCCCTGATCGTAGGCGACAGTGATTTGCCACCCCTCAGGAGGCGATGGCATTGATCCTTCGCAAACGATCTGGGGCGGGGCAGACTGGCCGGCAAGAGGGTTGCCACATGCGAATCGAGTATCTGTACCGCTTTCCGGTGAAGGGTCTGTCGGCCGAGGCGATCGAGGCCGCCGCGGTGGAAACCCGCGGCGCCATCCCGTGGGACCGCGCGTTCGCGCTGGCGCAGGGGGATTCCGGGTTCGATCCGGCCGCGCCGGCCTGGCTGCCGAAGGACAAGTTCATGTGCCAGAAGCGCAACGCGCGGATCGCGCTGCTGCGCTCGATGTTCGATGCGCGCTCCGGGTTCCTCGGGATCCGGGCGCCCGACGGCAGCGCGGTGATGGAGAACGCGCTGACCGAGGCCGGGCGGGCGCGCATCGGGGCATTCCTGGCGGCGTATCTGGGGGACGAGGCGCGGGGCGAGCCGCGGTTCCACCACGTTCCCGGGCATGCGTTCTGCGACCAGCGCCAGAAGGTGGTCAGCCTGATCAACCTGGCGAGCTGGCGCGACTATGAGGGCCGCGTCGGCGAGCGTCGGCACCGGCGGCGGTTTCGCGCCAATGTGTGGTTCTCCGGCGCGCCGGCGTGGGCGGAGTTCGACTGGGTGGGGCGGACGCTGCAGTTGGGCGGCGCGGTGCTGCGCGTGACCAAGCGGATCGCCCGCTGCCCGGCGACCGAGGTCAACCCCATCACCGGCGAGCGGGATGCCAACCCGGTGGAGGAACTGCGCGCGCTGTATGGTCACGTCGATCTGGGCATCCATGCCGAGGTGATCGAGGGCGGGAAATTCGCGGTGGGGGATGCGATGGCGGTGTTGTTGGAGTAGTGGCCTTGTTTCCGAGATTGAGGAGAGTTGTGCTCATAGGAGCGGCACTGCCCTGGGCGGCGGCGATGGGTTCGAACATCATTCTTGCACTCACTTATTTCAACTATCCGAGGATCGCCAATCCGGAAACCGGGAGGACCGTGCCCTATGAGGTAAAGCGCGTTATTGTTTATATAACAGAGGGTCAGAGCGAGGTGCTATACTGTATTCGAGGGATTGAAATCGTGTCTGGAGCTCTGATTTTTGTGAGTCTGATTCTGAATCAAAAGCGGCGCCCGTGATCGGTTGAGCGTGCGGGGTGTGACCGGACTGCGATCGCCGCGACGTTCGTCGCGGGGGCTGCGTTAGGGGGCGTCCGGAAATAGCCGCTCGAAGTTCGCACGGCCGACGCCATACGTCATGGCCCGCCGGAGCCTGTCCTCGGGCGGGCCTTTGGCCCGACCCGGGGGCGGGCCATGACGTTGAACGGCTGACCGGTCGGTCAATGTCAACGGCGGTCGGTCCATGGATTGAATACCGGCACAAGCGTGCGTCCGTAATCGCCCACATCGCGGGTGACAACGGTCAGACCGTGATGCAGCGCCGTCGCAGCGATGATCAGATCGGGTTGCGAGAAGGTGTGCCCCGCTTTGCGGCCATCCTCGACCATGAGCCGCCACTTGAACATGATGTCCTCGGTGATCGCCAATACCCGTTGCTCGAACATCGGCCGCACCTTGTGCGCGAGCCAGTCATGCAGGCCGGCGCGGCGGCTGGGGTCGGTGACAAGCTCGATGCCGAAGCGGATTTCGGCGAATGTCACCGAGCTCACATAGAGCCGATCGAGCGATTGCGCGGCGACGAACGCGACGACCCTCGCTTCGGGTTTCGAACGCCGCAGTTCGGACAAGACATTGGTATCAAGCAGCCACCCCGTCACAGGGTCACGTCGCGCACCGGCATACGCGCACGCCGCGGCGTGATGTCGATGTCCCGGTCCGGTGAGGCCTGCATGGCGGCGATCAGCGCTTCGCCGCTCGGCCTGCCCTTGAGGCGGTGGAACTCCTCGGCCGAAACGACCACGACTGCCTCGCGCCCGTGCACGGTGACGTGTTGCGGGCCCTCGCCGCGGGCGCGCCGGACGATCTCGCTGAAGTGCGCCTTGGCGTCCTGCAACGGCCAGTGGCCCGGTTGCCGGTCGCGTGCGGCGCGGCGCGACCTTGGCGTCTCGGGCGGGGGCGCGTTTGCCATTCTGGTCATACTGACCAGATTAACTCGATCGACGATCGACTTTCAAGCTCCGTCCATCGGCACCCCGGGGCGATCGCGTTCGGTGTGGCATTTGATCTGCCGCCGACGGCGCCCTGGGGCACCGACCCTTGCACCCCTGCGGCACCCGGCACACACTGCGGCTACCGACCAGTAGCCACACGCCGACGCCCACCCGACCCGGGGAGGAGACCAATGGACCTGGCATTCACGCCGGAAGAGATCGCATTCCGCGACGAAGTCCGCGCCTTCATCCGCGACAACCTGCCGACCGACATCCGCGACCGCATGCGGCTGGGCCATTCGCCGCGCAAGGAGGACACGGTCCGCTGGCAGCGCATCCTGAACAAGAAGGGCTGGGCGGCGCATTCCTGGCCGAAGGAATACGGCGGCCCCGGCTGGTCGGCGATCCAGCGCATGATCTTCCTGCAGGAAAACCAGGTCGCCCCGGCGCCCGAGACCCTGTCGTTCAACACCACGATGATCGGCCCGGTGCTGATCCAGTTCGGCACCGAGGCACAGAAATCGCGCTTCCTGACGCGCGCCGCCAATCTGGACGATTGGTGGTGCCAGGGATTTTCCGAGCCTGGCGCAGGGTCGGATCTGGCCGCACTGAAAACCTCGGCGAAGCGCGAGGGCGATCACTACATCGTCAACGGGCAGAAGATCTGGACCTCGACGGCCCACAACGCCGACTGGTGTTTTGTCCTCGTGCGCACCAACCCGGGTGCGGCGAAACGGCAGGAGGGGATCTCGTTCCTGCTGGTCGACATGCAGACGCCGGGCATCACCGTGCGGCCGATCATTTCGATCGACGGCGCCCATCACCTGAACGAGGTGTTCTTCGACAACGTGAAAGTCCCCGTCCACATGCGCGTCTACGAGGAGAATCGCGGCTGGGACGTGGCGAAGTACTTGCTCGGCAACGAACGCACCGGCATCGCGCGGCTCGGCAAGTCGAAGGAGCGGGTGAAGGCGGCGAAGGAGATGGCGCGCGAGGTGCGCTTCAACGGCAAGCCGCTGATCGAGGACGGAACGTTCCGCCAGCGCGTGGCGCAGCTTGAGATCGATATGAAGGCGCTGGAGATCACCCAGTACCGTGTCGTCTCGGCCTATGCCAAGCAGCGCGACGGGCGGCCGGATCCGCTGTCCTCGGTGCTGAAGGTGAAGGGCACGGAACTGCTGCAGGCGACGACCGAACTGGCGGTCGATGTCGGTGGGCCGATGGCGATGCCGGTCTGGGCGCAGGAGCTCGCGTCACTGAACGAGCCGGACGATCTGTTGGAGGCGGCATCGGCGGCGACAGGGAGCTATCTCTTCCTGCGCGCCGCCTCGATCTACGGCGGCACCAACGAGATCCAAAAGAACATCCTGACGAAAGCAGTGCTGAGGCTGTAATGGATTTCGATCTCTCCGACGAACAGCGGCTGCTGACCGACAGCGTCACCCGCCTGATGGCGGACCAGTACAGCTTTGCAGCCCGCAAGGACTACCTGAAGCAGGAGCATGGCTGGAGCCCTTCGCTGTGGTCGCAATTCGCCGAGCTCGGGCTGCTCGGCCTGCCGTTTGCGGAAGAGTACGGCGGGTTCGGCGGCGGCCCGGTCGAGACCATGCTGGTGATGGAACAGTTCGGCCACGCACTGGTGGTTGAACCGTACGTCGCCACGGTGGTGCTGGCCGGCAGCGCGATCCGCCTCGCCGGCAATGCCGAGCAGAAGCAGGCGCTGCTGCCTCGGATCGCCGAGGGCAAGTTGAAGCTCGCCTTTGCGCATGGTGAGCGGCAGGCCCGCTATGACCTGACCGACGTGATGACTACAGCGACGCACAATGGCGACGGCTGGGTGCTGGACGGCGCCAAGGCCCTCGTTACACATGGCGATTGCGCCGACAAGCTGGTGGTCAGCGCGCGCACCGCCGGGGAGCGCGACGCGGCCGCCGGAATTACGCTGTTCCTGGTCGACGCCAACGCCCCCGGCGTGGCCCGGCGCGGCTACGCCGTGCGCGACGAGCAGCGCGCCGCCGACGTCGCGTTGTCCAACGTCCGCGTCGCCGACGCCGACGTGCTGGGCGAGGTCGGCGACGGCCTGGTGGTGATCGAGCGCGTGGTGGAAACCGGCATCGCCGCCACCGCCGCGGAATCGGTCGGCGCGATGGCGGCGATGAACGATCTGACCCTGGAATATTCTCGCACACGCGAGCAGTTCGGCAAGCCGATCGGCAGCTACCAGGTGGTGCAACACCGGCTGGCCGACATGTTCATGGCGATGGAACAGGGCCGCAGCATGGCGATGCTCGCGACGATGTCGGTGAACGAGGCCGATCCGATCGAGCGCGCGCGCAACATTGCGATGGCGAAGGTGGGCGTGGGACAGGCGGGGCGGTATGTGTCGCAGAGCGCGGTGCAGATGCATGGCGGCATCGGCATGACGGAGGAATACGCAGTCGGACACTACTTCCGCCGCTGCATGGTGATCGAGCGGCTGTTCGGCGACCCGGCGTATTATCTGGCGAAGCTGGCTGCCGCGGTCGAGTGATCGTTGCGTCCCCCCTTCAGTTCTCCCTCCCCCCTTGAGGGGGAGGGTTGGGGTGGGGGGTCGAAATAGCACACCAGCGCGTTTGTCCCCCTCTCCCCAACCCTCCCCCGCAAGGGGGGAGGGAGTAGTGCGGTGTATGGCTGCGGCCGATTTCACCCCGCCGGCGATCGCGCTAGCCTGCGTCCAACACGGGACAAAACCGACCAGGAAGGGGACCCACGTGGCGAACCGCATCAACCGCGCGATCCAACTGCTCGAACAGGATCAGGCCATCTACTACACCGGCCCGCACAGCGGCCACACGCTGACCTGTGCGCAGGGCCGCGAGGATGCCGGCACCTGGGCCGACTACATCAATGTCGGCATGGAGCACGGCTCGTTCGACATGGCGGGCCTCGCCGACTACATGCGCGGCCTGGTCGACGGCGGACCGACTCGCTCCGGCCATCGCACGCCGACAGTGATCGTCGAGGCGCCGGTCAACGGCACCGACGAACCAAATGTCCGCTTCAATTCCTGGCAATTTCGGCAAATCCTCGCCCGCGGCGTGCACGGCATCCTGCTGTGCCAGGCGGAGACCCCGGACGCGGTGCGCGCGTTCGTCGAAGCCTGCCGCTATCCGCACAATCTGCAGGGCGTCGACCAGGCGATCCCGGCCCCGGTCGCCCGCATGCGCGGCGCCCATGGCATTCGGGGCGGGCGCGGCTCCGCCGGCACGCTGCTGTTGGGCATTGGCATGCGCGGCCGCGGCTCGGAGGGCACCGCCGCGCCGATCTGGGGCATCCCGGGCGGCGAGTACATGGATCGCTGCGACCCTTGGCCGCTCAACCCGAACGGCGAGCTGATGTTGGGCGTCAAGCTGGAAAGCCCGGAGGGGATTGCCCACGCCGACGAGATCTGCGCCGTGCCGGGCCTGGCGTTCGCCGAGCTGGGGCCGGGCGATCTGGGCCTGTCGCTGGGTTACACCACGCTGATGCGCGATCCCTATCCGCCGGAGATGCAGGAGGCGCGCGACAAGGTGTTCGCCGCGTGCCGGCGCAACGGCATCGCCTTCCTGGAGGGCTGCAACCCGAGCAACATCACGGCGCGATTGGATGAAGGTGTGCGGGTGATCGCCGGCGGGACGGAGGAGACCTCGCTGGTCGGGCGGCGGCATTCGCGCCGGACGATGATGGTGTGATCGGGGCGAGGTAGGCGCGTCACCGGAGAAACTAAGGCGACGCCGAGAAATAAGTGCGTCAAGTAAGGCACGGTCGGCGCCTACCTCGTCATGCCGGCGAAGGCCGGTATCCACGACTTGTCTTTGTCGCCGCCAAGAAAGTCGTGGATACCGGCCTTCGCCGGCATGACGTAGAGACCGGTCGTGGGCAATACGCGATGATTCGTTTATTGCTGGGTGCCGCCTAAACGAAGCTTCTCCCCCTCCCCTTGACGGAGGGGGAGAATCCTAACCCCCCCGCTCAGCAATGATGCGGCTGTAGCTTCAGTTCGCTCAGCTTTGCGTCCATCACGAAATCGCCGAAATCCATGCGCAGCGCGTCGGCGACGCCGTTCTCCCAGTAGCGCATCGACACCTCGTAGTCGGGCGTGATGGCACTCGGGGTGCGCTCGAAGAACGCCAGATGCACCCGCGCGCTGGCTAGCGCCGACAGCAACGGATACGGCGTCGCCTCCGGCGGCTTGGTGTTCAGCACGACGACCGAGGTGTCCTCGGCGCCCTCCTCCGAGGTGCCGTCGAACAGCGGCAGGGCGATGAACTTCTTGCCGGCGCGCGCCGCCGCCAGCAGCGCCGCGGTGTGCGCCATCGGGAACAATGTGCCCTGCGGCAGCGGCTTCGTCGTGTCCTTCGGACTGGTGTAGTGCGCCGTGCCGGGCCCGCCCGACCCATCAACTTTGGCATCGCCGTCGATCTGGCTGGTCACCGCGTCATCCGTGGTCTGCCGCGTGTGAAAGCGGAAGCTCAGCCCGTCCTTGGCCTCCCAGGTCGTGTAGTCGGAGACCATGTGGATGTTCTGGCCGTCGCTGTTGACCACCATCATGTCGAGCTGCTGGTGCGTCGCCCAGCCGTCGCAGGCGTCGATCACGTCGTAGCCCATGCGGCCGCTGGCCCCGATCACATCGCTGCCGGTCCCGTTGCCGCCGGTGTCCAGCGTGAGCGTATAGAGCGCGCGATGCGCGGCAAGCGGCGTGGGCGGCACCGCCAGTTGCGCCGAGCGATCGGCCGCGCCGGCGGGTTGTGGCCAGATCCCGGCCCAGGCCACGACGGCGGCGAGCAGGATGACGCGTAGTCCCGTTGCCGCGGACGCAGCGGGCAATCCAGTTGCCGCGGACGCGACGGGCAGTCGAGCTGCCGCGGACGCGACGGGTAGTCCGGTTGCCGCGGACGCGGCGGGGCGGCGCATACGATGTCTCCAGACTGGAATGGCGCGAACGCTTGTGCTCACCCAACATAGGCGCTGCGCGCGCACGCCAGTCACTCCCTGTCCCGGATGCTTCGTCCCCGAGGTGGGTTCTTCCCTTGGGTAGCTTCTCTCACGGACGCACCGCATCTGCCAGAACCGTCTCGGTCTGGCGCAGCACCGCCTCCAGCGCCGCGAGCTGCGCCCGTACCTGCGCGGGCGGATCGGTTCCCTCGAGCTTGACCGCGGCGGCCTCGGTCCGCTGCAACCTGATCCGCGCCCCGCTTGGCCGCTGGTCGATCAGCACCAGCGCCAGCGCCGCGCGGGCCGTCATGTTGCCGAGGTCGGCATGCAGGGCGACCAGCTCGGCCTCCAGGATCAGGTCGGCGGTCATTCGGCTGCTAGGGGCAAGCACCGCGGCGAACCGGCCGCTGTCGGCAAGCCAGCGCCGCAGGTCGTCGTCGATGCCGTCGGCCGGCGGGACCGCCCACTCCTCATAGAACGCCGTGGTCAGGCTGCCGTCCTGTTGCAGGGTCTGCAGACCCCGCGTCGCCAGCTCTGGGCCAGCCTGGACGGAGCGCACCAGCAGCACGCGTCCGTCGGGCCGGCTCGGCAGCGTCACCTGAGACTCCCCTCGCGATCTCCCCGACACCCCCCCGGGCGACCCCCCCGTCAATTCCCCTGGCGACGCCCCTGGCAGCTCGCCTGGGCGCCGCACCACCAGCGGCCAGTCGCGGCGCTGCAGGAAGGGCTGGCCCGGCAGCACGCTGCATCCGCTGCCACCCAGCGCCGTCGAGAGCGCCGTCGCGGTCATGCCGCCAACCAGCCAACGTCGCCTCATTTCGCCTTGTCCCGCGGTCTCGGTGGTGGTTCGGCCAGTAGGGTCTGGGCCGGATAGCGCCGTAGCTCGTCAGTGGCGTCCCGCAGGTTGGCCACCACCGACCGGGCGTCGCGCAGGACCGGCAGCAATTCCTGCACCAGATCCGCCACGCCGCTGTCGGTCCGCCCGGCGACCGCCTGCAACGCCGCGATCAGCGGACCCAGCCGCGTGCTCGCCGCGGCCAGACGATCGCTCGCGAGCGCCGCGTTGGCGAGCGTGCGGTGCAGGTCACCGCTCGCCGCCAGATCACGCACGGTGCCGGAGGTCCGCCGCAGATCCGCGGTCAGGCCGGGCAGGTCGGCCGCCTGCACGCTGTCGTTCAGCGTGCGCAGCAGTTCGGAGGATCGCGACAGCGTCAGGTGCACGTCGCCGTGGTCGAGGTTGGCCCGCAGTTCCGTGAGCAGACCGAGCAGCGACGTCGACAGCGCATCGATATCCACACGGTTGAGCTTGGCCAGGAACTCCGTCGCCCCGTTCTTGACCTGCAGCAACGTGCTGGGCATCGAGGGAACATACGGGTCGCGCGGTGTCCAGGGCACCTCCACTGCCGGGTATGTCGTCGGATCGACGAAATCCAGCTCCATGTAGGTCAGGCCGGTGATGCCTTGGGAGTCCAGCCGCACCCGCAGTCCAAGCTTTACCGAGTCCGCCACGTCCGCTTCGCCCAGCGGCAGCCCGATGCTCCGGGGGTCCACCGCAAAACGCACGAAAACCAGACGATAGGTCTGCCGGTCGAACTCGGTCGGGGTGTTGCGTCTGCCGTATTCGGCGGTCACCAGGCCGAGGTCGGTCACCCTGCCGATGGTCACACCGCGATATTTCACCGGGGCACCGACCTCCAATCCCTGCACCGACTCGCTGAAATAGGACTCGAACGGCAGGGCATGGCTGAGCCGGTTGCCGCCGAAGAACCAGACCAGGCCGACCACCAGCGCGAGCCCGCCCACCACCAGCAGCCCGACGCGCAGGAAGGCGCCGCGTCCCTCGTTCATGCGGCCGCCTCAATCGCCTCGCGGTGGAAGAAGGCATGCACCCTGGGATGCGTGCTCTCCGCGCTCAGCACCCGCGGATCGCCCTCGGCGATCACCCCGCCCGCGTCGGGATAGGCCGTGGCATCGAGCATGACGCAGCGATCGGCGATCGCCAGGATCGAGGCCAACTCGTGCGTCACCACCACGAACGTCGCGCCAAGGTCCTGGCGCAGGTCGAGGATCAGCCGGTCGAGCCCGGCCGAGGTGATCGGGTCGAGGCCCGCCGACGGCTCGTCGAGGAACAGGATCGGCGGATCGAGCGCCATGGCCCGCGCGATGCCGGCGCGCTTGGCCATGCCGCCGGAGATCTCCGCCGGGTTGAGATCGGCGGCCTGGCCGAGGCCGACCAAGCCAAGCTTCACCTGTGCCACCGCGACACGGCCCTCCAACGGCAGGTCGGTGAACATCTCAAGCGGCAGCATGACGTTTTCCAGCAGGGTCATCGAGCCGAACAGCGCGCCCGACTGGAACATGACGCCGAACGCGCGCTGCGCCAGCGCCCGTCCCGCCGCGCCGGTGGGGCCGGTAACGCGGTGGCCGGCGATCTCGATCGTGCCGGCGGAGGGTGACAGCAGGCCGATCATCTGGTGCATCAGCGTCGATTTGCCACTGCCGGAGCCACCCAGGATCACAAACACCTCGCCAGGAGCGACCTCGAACGACACGTCGCGGAAGATTGTCCGCGGGCCGAAGCGCTGCGCCGCCTTGTCGACGCGGATGATCGGTTCCGGGGCGGCAGATTGGGTCACGGACTGCGGGCTTCGCAGGTCGTTGCACATGTGGGCAGCGTGGCGTGGTAGTCGTAGCGTTGTCGTGATGCGGCCGGGGGGTTTGATCTGCGGCAAGAAAGATCCACCACAGAGGCACAGAGACACAGAGAAGGCAAAGAATAGCGCCTCGCGCCAGCAATTCTCGTTTTGGTCGGGCGGTACGGCCTTCCAACGTCATGGCCGTCCCGGCAAAAATGCGAACTGCTGGCTTCGCGCGAAGCGTCGTCATTGCTTCTCTGTGTCTCTGTGCCTCTGTGGTGAAGATTGCTTCCTTGCGGACGCAGAATCCCGGATGGTTGGCGTCGTGACGCCTGCCGTGAGCCGACCAAGGGATCGACGATCCTTGGCCGGAATTGGTGAATCCCGCTGGTGTCACGTGTGGGCTCACAGGTTCAGCCGATAGAACAGCAGCGCCAGCACGCCGTCGAGCGCGATGGTCGAGATGATGCCGCCGACCACCGCGGCGGTCGCCGACAGGCCGACCGCGCGCGGGCCATTGCCGGTGGACAGCCCGGCCCGGCAGCCGATCGCGGCGATCGCAGCGCCGAAGCAAACCGCCTTGAACAGCCCACCTAGCAGGTCGGTGACACCGGCGGCGCCCTGCACCTGATGCAGGATGCTCGCCGTGGGGAAGCCGAGGCCGCGCATCACCGCGGTCATCCCGAGCAGCCCCGCAACGTCGAGCGCCAGCGCCAGCGCCGGCAGCACCAGCATCACCGCGATCAGCCGCGGCAATACCAGCATGGTCATCGGATCGAGCCCCATGGTGACCAACGCGTCCACCTCCTGGTTCACCTTCATGGTACCGATCTCGGCGGCGAAGGCCGAGCCGGTGCGCCCGGCAAGAATCACCGCGGACAGCAGCGGCCCGAGCTCGCGCACCAGGCTGATGGTGACCAGGTCGGCGACGAACAGGTCGGCGCCGAAGCGGTGCATCGGGATCGCCGACTGGAAGGCCAGGATCATACCCATCAGGAAGCCGAGCAGCACCACCAGCGGCAGCGCGCGCACCCCAGCGTCATCGGCGAAGCGCAGCAGGTCGCCGAGCCGCAGCATCCGCCGGCGCGTGGGCAGGCGCAGCACGGCCACCAATACCTCGCCCAGGAACGCCACGCCGTTCGCCAGGGCGTCCAGGCTGGCGGCCAGCACCGTGAACATCGTCGGCCCCGGGGTCGGCCGCTGGCTCGGCCGCTGCACCTGCCCTTGGGTGGGCCCGTCGGTCTGCCCCTGGGTCGGCCCTTCGGTCTGTCCCTGAGTCGGCCGCCCCTTGGTCTTCCCGTGGGTCGGCACATCGGCCTGCCCCTGGGTCTGCCCGTGGGTCGGCCTCTCGGTCTGTCGCTGAGGCTGCCCCTTGGTCGGCACTTGGGCGGCGGAGGGCGCGGCCGCCTCGGCAGCGGCGCGGCGCGCCAGCGCCAGCAGGGCGGTCACATGCGGGTTCTCGCCGGCCAGTTCGATCGGCGTGCCATGCGCCCGCTCCACCGCCAGCAGCAGGGCCGCGCCGGCCATGTCGAAGGCCTCAACGGCGGCAAGGTCGCATCGCAGCCCCTGGCCCCGCGCGCGGGTCGCGGCGCGGATCGCCGCATTCCACAGCACGCCCGCGCCGGCGGCGTTCAGCCGTCCGCTGAACGCCAGCGCGACGCGGCCGCCATCTTGTCCGATGGTCAAGCGGGCGATGGCCACGTGGGCTGTGTCCGGGTGAACGGCGGTCAGGTCGGCCGCGGCACGGTCAGTGCTGCGCCAGCCAGGCATCGAAGCGCTGTCCCAGCTTGGCCTGGTTGTCGCGCCAGAATCCACCGTCGAAGCGGGTCGCCGCGGCGAGGTTGGCCGCGCTGGTCGGCGAGGTCGCCGCCAGCTCCGGCGGCAGCAGGTCGTTGGCGCCCTTCGCCAGACCGCTGGCACCGGCCACGTCGAGCAGCCTTCCCTCGATCGCCGGGGTGCCGGCGAAATACAGGAACTGGATCGCCTGGCGCAGGTTCGGACTGCCCTTGACGATCGCCCAACTCTGCACCTCGCCGAAGCTCGCGGTCCACTGCATGCCGAAATTGCGCGGCCCATTGCGCGCTGCGATGGCGATCCGATCGGATGGCGCGCTGGTCATCAGCACGTCGCCGGAGCTGAGGATGCGTTCCGCGTCCGCACCGGTCTCCCACCACACCAGGTATGGCTTGAGCTGGTCCAGCTTGTGGAACGCGCGATCCACGCCGTCGGCCGAACCGAGCACCTTGTAGACGTCCCCGGGCGCCACGCCGTCGGCGATCAGCGCGATCTCCAGGTTGCCGCGCGGACCGTGCGACAGGCCGCGCTTGCCGGGGTACTTGGCGATATCCCAGAAATCCGCCCAGGTCGGCGTGGCGGGAAACTTGTCGCGGTCCCAGGCCAGCACGATGTTGCTCGCCGCGGCGCCGACCCCGCAATCGGAGACGCCTTGCGCCAGGTAGTGGTCCTTGCCGCCGATCGCGCTGAAGTCGAGCTTCTCCAGCAGCCCGTCGGCGCAGGCAGCCGCCAGTTCAGCGGGGCGCAGCTCGACCAGGTCCCACGCGTTGTCCGGCGTCTTGAGGCGGCTCTCCAGCGTCTCGATCCCGCCGTCCCAGCTATCTTGACGGACGGCGATGGCGGTGGCGCCGGTGAAGGCCTGCACGAACACCTTGCGTAACGGATCGATCGAGTCAGGGCCGCTCGACACGACCGTCAGGTCGCGTGCCACAGCGAATGAGGTCGAGGCGGCGAGCAGCGCCACGGCGGCCAGGAGCATGCGAGCGGGCATGATGGGTTTGGGATCCGGTGTCCTGCTGTCGGGCGGACGCTACAGTCCGCGCGCGAGATGGGCAACGCGGTCAGCGGTCGGATTGTTCGGATGTCCGTGGATTTTTCGTGCTGACGGGCCACATGGTGGCCGGTTCGTCACGCGGGCGTCACATATCGTCGTGCAGGTGCGCAAGGGGGCGACCATCTGGCCCCGGCACATCCGGCGCGACCTGCATGTTCGATCTGCTGCAACGAAGGCCCACCGCAGAGCGTGCAGATGAACACGGCGCGCCGTTGGCCGCGCCGTGTTCATCTGCGGTTCCATTCCTTGACTGATGGCTGGTCCTTTCCATGCGTATCCGGTTGTTTCCCAACGGTGGATCCGCTTCAACAGGCGGTTCTTCCCGTTCAACGCGTTCCGGAGCCTGCTCGGCATCGGAACTGCGATGGGGCCGACGACTTACGCCACGCTCTACAACACTGCGCGCTGCCGACCGAAGCCGCCGGGACGGAAAGCTCCGATTGGGAATTAACCGGATAAGCATGGTCCTTTCCTCGCGAGATGCCGCACGGCCGGGTTGCGGCGAGCCACACGGGAGTGTTGTGGCGAGCCACACGGGCGTTATGCTCGCACGGCCCCAAGGCTGCCCTGTCCCACTTGCATTTGCCGGGCTCCTGCGCCCATGCTCCCCGCCTCGGGGTGCCGTCTTGCATCCCCGGAGGAACGACCATAACCGTCCGCAACGGACAGGCGGTGCAGCCATGCTTCTCCGCGCCAGGGACGACCGAGACCTGCACGACCATCCGGGCGGCTGGGGCCGCTCGCGCCAGCGCACCGCGCCACGCCTGATTGCCTGGCTGTTTGCCGTCGCGGTGGTGGCCGTGCTCGCGATCGGCTTGCACGTGCTGTATTATTGACGCGTGCGCAACCTGCTGACCGACGTGGCCGGCGTCGCGGTCGGCCACGCGACTGACTTTGCGCTCGGCTCGGGCGTTACTGCCATCCTGTTCGACCCTCCCGCCATCGCTGCCGTGTCCGTCCTGGGCGGCGCGCCGGGCGGGCGCGACATAGGCCTGCTCGCCCCGGAAATGACGGTGGAGGCGGTGGACGCGATCGTGCTGTCCGGCGCGGCTCCGCGTTCGGGCTTGACGCGGCCGGCGGCGTCCAGGCGGCGCTACGCGAGATGGGCCGAGGCTATGCCATTCGCGACGCCCGCATCCCGATCGTTCCGCAAGCGATCATCTTCGATCTGCTGAACGGCGGCAACAAGGACTGGGGCCGATTCTCGCCCTATCGCGAGCTTGGCTATTTGGCGGCCCGGGCCGGGACTGCTCAGGCGGTAGCAGTCCAGTCGCTTGTCGCCCAGTCGGGGGCGGCCCAGTCGGGGGCGGCCCAGTCGGGGGCAGCCCAGTCGGGGGCAGCCCAGTCGGCCGGCGGCAACTTCGCCCTCGGCAACGACTTCGCGCTCGGCAACGACTTCGCGCTCGGCAGTGTCGGTGGCGGCACCGGCGCCACCACCGCCACCATCAAGGGCGGGCTGGGTTCCGCCAGCATGCGGACCGAGGCCGGACACACCGTCGGCGCCATCGCTATCGTGAATGCGGTCGGCTCACCGCTGATCGGCACCGGCCCGTGGTTCTGGGCTGCGCCATTCGAGCAGGATCGCGAGTTCGGTGGCCTCGGCTGGCCGACCAGGATCGATACGACAATGCGGCTGAAGGGCGGCCCGGGGACCAGCACGACGATCGGCCTGGTCGCCACCGACGCCGCGCTGACCAAGGCGCAGGCGCACCGGCTGGCGATCATGGCGCACGACGGGCTGGCGCGCGCCGTGCTGCCCGCGCACGCGCCGCTTGACGGCGACACCATCTTCGCCGCCGCGACCGGCCGTCGTCCGCTCGGCGACCCCCTATCGGAGCTGACCGCGCTCGGTTTCGCCGCGACTCTGGTGATGGCCCGCGCGATCGCCCACGGCGTCCACGCGGCAACCGCCCTGCCGGTGCCCGGCGCGCAGCCGGCCTGGCGCGACCGCTTCGGCGCTACGCAAAGCGATAGCCCCTGAGCTGTCACTATCGGGCGGATCGTTTCGGGCAAATCTGCTCGACTTGTCGCAAAAAACGTGACAAAAGACCCGCATGCGCGCACTGTTCCGTCTTCTTCTGCTGGTGTTGCTGCCTTTGCCCGCTGTTGGGCCTGCCCTCGCCACCATCCCGCCGATGACCTCGCCGGCGCAGCTCTGCGAGGCCGCCATCGTTAGCACCGAGCGCACCGAGCGCCTGCCGGAGCGGATGATGGGTGCGATTGCCGTCGTGGAGACCGGCCGGGCGGACGCGGCAAGCGGCACGACCCGACCCTGGCCCTGGACCATCAACGCCGAGGGGCAGGGCTTCTTCTTCGCCAGCGAGCAGCAGGCGATCGAGGCGGTGCGCGCCCTGCAAGCGCGCGGCGTCCGCTCGATCGATGTCGGCTGCATGCAGATCAACCTGATGTTCCATCCGGATGCGTTCGCCTCGCTCGACCAGGCCTTCGATCCCGGCGCCAACGCGCGGTTCGCGGCGCGCTTCTTGACCGCCCTGCGCACCACACACCGCGACTGGCCGGCGGCGATCGCGGCCTACCACTCCGAGACACCGGCACTTGGCGCGGCGTATCGGCAGCTTGTGCTCGCGCGTTGGGACCGGCCCGGCATGACCGTCGGGGCGGCTCGCTACGCCGACTTCGCACCACGCTCGGCCCGCTATCACGACTTCCTGCCGCACATCCTGGTCTACGGTGCCTTCGCCAACGCGATCGACGCGCTGCCCACCGCCACTGCGTTACGCTGACATGACCGCCGGCGCCGCGCCGACATCGCCGTCGGGGCTGCGCTGGAACGCCCGCCGGGCTGCACTGGCATGAACCCCAGGGGCTGCGCTGACATGACCCCAGGCGCGGCGCCGATATGACCGCCGGGGATGCGCCGATATGATCACCGGCCGCGGCGCGATCGTGTGCCGGATGCTGCCGTGCCTCGCGCTGCTCGCCGGCCTGCTGCTGTTTGCCGCGCTGTGGATCGGCGGGGCGCACGACCTCTATTTCGCGCTGTTCCGCCTGCTCGGCGTGCCGGCGTGGCCATTTCCGTTCCTCGACACGCACGGCGAACTGGCGGTGATCGAGTGCCATCGACGTGGCATCGACGTTTATCTGACCAACCCGTGCGACGCGCTGGGCCGCGTGCATGTCTACACGCCGCTGTGGTTCCGCTTTGGTGTCCTGCCGATCGACACCGGCTGGACGCCGCAGGTCGGCTTCGGCCTGGCGCTGGCGTTCGCAGTGAGCCTGCTGTTGCTGCCGCCCGGACGCGACAAACGCGCCGCCGGCGTGATCTGCGCCGCCGCGCTGTCGCCCGCCGTCGGCTTCGCGGTCGAACGCGGCAATGCCGACCTGCTGATGTTCATCCTGGCCGCTCTGGCCGCCGCGATCGCGCTGCGGCGACTGCCGACGCGGCTGCTGGCCTTCCCGATCGTGCTGCTCGCCACCGGGCTGAAAGTGTATCCGGCGACGCTGCTCGTACTGGCGCTGCGGGAACGACTGGCACTTTGCCTGGCGACTGCCACGCTGTCGCTGGCGGCACTGCTCGCCTATGCCGTCAGCAATGCGGCGGCGCTGCGCGAGATGCTGGCGGTGCTGCCCGCTGGTAATCCGTTCATCTACACACTCGGCGCCCCCAACCTTTCCGGCGGCCTGGGCGTCCTGTTCGGTTGGCCGCCGCTGGTGCTCGCCGGCGTGCAGGAGGCACTGCTGATCGCTGCGATCATCGCCGCTGCACGGCGCGTCGCGGTGCTGCGTCCGGCGGCCGGCGCGCTCACGCCGGCCGAAACGGTCAGTCTGATGGTGGGCGCGGTGCTGATCCTTGGTTGCTTCGGCATGGGCCAGAGCGGCGAATACCGCGCGGTGCATCTGCTGTTCGTGCTGCCGCCACTGCTCGCGCTGGCCGGTCTGCCCGGTCGGGCCGGACGCATCGCCCGCTTCACCCTGTGGGTCATTCTGCTGCAGCTATGGGGCGATCTCGCCACCGCGCCGCTGTTCGACCGCGTCGGCACAAATCGGGGCGGCGCCGCCACCGACACCGCCGTCATGACGCTACTCTGGCTGGTGCGCGAGCTCGCCTGGTGGTGGATTGCCACCGTGTTGCTGGCGCTGCTGCTGGCACTGGTGCCCGACCTGCGGTGCCTCGCCGCGCTGCGACGGCGCGCAGGGGGGGGCGCAGGGGGGGCGCAGGGGGGGCGCAAAGCGGATCGACCATGCGGGGCTCGGCCATGCGGCGACCGGCCATGAGCGTCTGCGACAGCGGGAGTGTCGGCGACAGCGGCAGCGTCGGCGACAGCGGAAGTGTTGGCGACACCGGGCGTATCCGCGAGAGCGTGAACGTCTGCGACGGCGGGAGCCTCGGCGGGAGCGGGAGCTACCGCTACAGCGGCGAGGAGCTGCCGCTGATGGCGCGTGCGGTGCATTGGAAGTCCTACATCGCCGACCTGGTCCGCCCGCATCTCGGCCCGTCGGTGCTGGAGGTTGGCGCCGGCATCGGCAGCAACATCCCATATCTGCGGCGCCCACCCGTGCGCGACTGGACCGCGGTGGAGCCCGATGCCGCCCAGGCGGCGCAAGTCCTGCACCCGGGCGTGCGCGTGGTCGTCGGCACGCTCGCCGCGATCGGCGCCACGGAGCGGTTCGACGCGATCCTCTACCTCGACGTGCTGGAACATATCGCCGACGACGCGACGGAACTGCGCCGCGCCGCGACGCATCTGGCGCCGGGCGGCCGGCTCATCGTCCTCGCGCCGGCGCATCCGTTCCTCACCAGCGCGATGGACGCCGCCGTCGGCCATCACCGGCGCTATACCGCGGCCGGTCTGCGGGCCCTCACCCCGCCGGGCTGCCGCCTTGCAGTGCTGGATCAGCTTGACGCAATCGGGTGCTTCGCCTCGCTCGCCAATCGCTTGGTGCTGCGACGGGCGCGGCCGACCGCCGGACAGATTCGCCTGTGGGACGGCGTCCTCGTGCCGCTCTCACGCCGGGTGGACAGGTGGCTCGGCTTCCGCTTCGGCAAGAGCCTCCTGGCGGTATGGCGCCAGGCGGATGCGTGCGCCGATTAGTGCCTGGTATCGAACCCGAGGAAGCCGACGGCGGGGTTCGGCGTGCCCCCATCGCCCGCAAACAACCGCGGCGCAACCGGCACTGCCGGCGCCGCTTGCCCGGCCGGCGGTTTCGCGGCCGCTCGCGCTGCCACCTGTGCCTTGGCAGGCGCCGAGGCCTTGGCAGACGCCGAGGCCTTGGCAGACGCCGGGACCTGACCAGGTGCCGGCTTGCCCGCTGGGCCGGTTTGCGCCGTCTGCGCTGGCGCGCGACGTGTCAGCTTGGTGTCGCCATTGCGCAGCGACAGCAGCAGGAACGTGATATCGTTGCGCCCCAGGTCCACCGACTGATCGAGCGGCGTCATGCCAAGGACACTGTGCCCGTCAAGGTCGGCGCCGCGGTCGATCGCGTCCCTCGCCGAGGCGATGTCGCCGCGGTTGATGGCGTCGAACAGCGCCTCGGTCGGATCGGCGATCGGTGCGCCTTGCGCCGGTGCGACCCGATCGCTGCGCGCGGCCGCGCCGGGCAACGCGTCAGGCTGGGCTTGCCCCGGCTTCACCGGCGCTGGTTTCAGCCCCGGCATCGGACCGACCAGGGTCGACGGATTGCTCCCCGAGGGCATGCTCACTCCGCTCGTGCTGATTTGGGCCCAGCCCGGGCGGACACCGGCGCACACCGCCAGGCCAGCGGCCAATGAAAGCAGAAAGACCAGCCTGGGGGGGATCGGGAAACGCTGCATGGCGCTGCTTCTACCTCAAATTCGATTCAACCACCACAACCCGGCGTTGAGATAGACCGCATAGGCGGTCCAAGCCAGGCAGGGCACCATCAACCACCCGGCCGCTGGCAGCAGACGGGCGAAGGCGCGCGTCGTCAGCGCCACCAGGACCAGCAGCACGGCGTTCACCGCCAGCGCCAGCGCGATCTGGTGCAGGCCGAAAAACGCCGGCGTCCACAGCGCGTTGGCCGCGATCTGCCAACCCCACAGACGCAGCGCGGCGCCGGCACCGACCTGGCGCCAGATGAGCCACGCCGCCGTGCCGATCATCGCATACAGCCCGATCCATGCCGGCGCGAACACCCAGTTGGGCGGCGTGCCAGGTGGCAGCGTCAGCGACAGGTACCAGGCCCACGCAGTGTTGCGCAGCAGCGCCGCGTCGGCCGCGCCGACCAGCAGGCACAGCCCCACGAAGCCCACCAGCGCCAGCACCACCGCCCGCGGCTGCGACGCGCGCGGTGTCAGGCCCCGACCACCTCGATCATCCGCGTTCAGGAAGACACAGTTCCTTTCAATGGTTTAGAGCACTTCGACGCGGACCGGAAACGCCAACTTTCATCCCACCTGTGATTGCGAGGAGCGCAGCGACGACGCAATCTCGTGCCCCCGAGGCAGGGGATTGCGTCGTCGCTGCGCTCCTCGCAATCACAGGTGCGGCCGCCGATTCCAGTCTGCTTGAACGCGCTCTAGTCCGGTCAACGCTGTCGTCCTTATCCATGGTTTAGTCCTTTCAATGGCTTGACCCGTTCGACAGTGTGGCCCGCTCGATCGTTCGGGGTCGCCCGCCAGCAGCGGGGTTCAGCTTCCCTCCCGCCGCCAGCCGAGCAGCAGCAGCCCGAGCATCAGCGGCAACGCCACCCAGGCCGGCATCAGGGCCAGCGCTGTGATTCCGGTCACGATATGATCGTGCCGCCGTTCGAGGCCGATCCACGACCCGCCCGAGGCGGCGCTATCCGGCTCGGTCCGGCGCAGGTCCGGTACATCGGGCGCGCCGCCCGGCGTGCCACCGGCGAGCCAATGCACGCCGCCGCCGGACTGGCGGACCAGCTTGCCGACCACGCTCGCCGTGGCCCGCAGGTCGGACAGTTCCAGCGGATTGGCTGCACCGGCCGCGGCGTAGGCGCTCATGCCGCCGCTGGCGACCTGCCAGACGCCCGGCGTGGTCGCCGCCAAACTCGCGTCCGCCCGCCCCGGCGCCGTCCCGGCCAGCTTCACCGTCCGGGTCGCGCCGTCGGGATCGGTGACGACCGCATCGGCCGGCGGGGCCGGATCGACCGAGCGCCGCTCGATCGTCAGCCGCCCGGCGGCCACCTTGGCGGTCAGCGCGTTCTCCTCCAGCTCCGGCTCCTGCATCAGCCAGTGGGCGATGCGGCGCAGCAGCTCGGCTTGCGGCCCGCCGCCCTGGTGGCCGCGCGACCACAGCCAGATCTGATCCGACAGCAGCAGCGCCGAGCGGCCCTTGCCGACCCGGTCGAGCACCAGCAGCGGCGCACCATCCGGCGCCTTCATCAGCACCTCGCCCTGCACATTGGCCGGATCGATGCGGCGATACCACGAGCCCCAGCTCGGCTGGCTGCCCGGCTTCCCCGGGACGTTCGCGCCCGTCAGGTCCTCGGTGACCGGATGCCGCGCGCCGAGCTCGGTCACCATCGGGCGGAATGCCTCGTCCACCACCGCGTCGCGGTTGGCCGGCGCGGCCGGCAGCACGGACCCCAGCGGCGTCGCCGCCAGGCTGGTGGTGCCGGAGAACTCCGGCCCGACGCTGAGCAGCAGCGCGCCCCCGTCGCGCACGTGCCGCGCGATATTGGCGATGTAGGGCAGCGGCAGCAGGCCGCGGTTCTGGAACCGGTCGAGGATGATCAGGTCGAACTCGTCCAGCTTCTCCAGGAACAGCTCGCGCACCGGGAAGGCGATCAGCGCCAGCTCGTTCAGCGGCGTCAGGTCGTCCTTCTCCGGCGGGCGCAGGATGGTGAAATGCACCAGGTCGACCGACGGATCGGCCTTCAGCAGCCGCCGCCAGGTGCGTTCGCCCGGGTGCGGTTCACCTGAAATGAGCAGCACGCGCAGCCGGTCGCGCACGCCGTTGATCTCGACCACCGCACGGTTGTTGAGGGTAGAAACCTCGCCGGGCAGTTTGTCGGCCGACAGCTCGACCACGGTCGGGCCGGCGCGGGTGATCGGCACGTCGATCTGCTGCTCGCGCCCCACCGGCACGCTTTCGACCCGTGGCGGCTCGCCGTCGCGCCGGATGGTCAGCCGCGCCGAGCCGGGGCCGCCCAGCCCGGTGCCCTCCAACAGCGAGTGGGTCACGCCAAGGTCCTCGATCACCACCCGCAGCGTCACGCTGTGGCCGACGATCCCGTAGCCCGGCGCCTCGATCACCCGCAGGCGCCGATCGGTCTCCTCGCCCTTGGCTGGGATCAGCACGTTCAGCGGCGCGCCGCCGGGGGGCGCGTCCGGGATGTCGTGGATCTGCCCGTCGGTGATGGCGATGGTGCCGGCGAAGCGCGAGCGCGGGATGTCCGCCAGCGCCTGGTCGACCGCGCCGAACAGCCGGGTGCCGGCATCGCCGCGCTCCGGCACCGTGATGGTGCGCAGCTCCAGGTCGCGCAGCTTGGCCGCCTGCGCCACGATCGACGCCGCGGCCGCCTGCGCCAGCCTTGTGCGGTCGCCGATCTGCATCGACGCGGTCTGGTCGACCACCAGCAGCCCGACGTCCGGCAGCGTTTCCCGGGTTTCCTGCACCAGCCGCGGGCCGCTGAGCCACAGCAGGATGACCGCGAAGCCGGCGATCCGCCACAGCACGCCGCGGGCACGCCGCCACAGCGCAGGGGCGAGGGCCAGCAGCGCGAGCACGCCGAGTGCGATGATCAGCCAGATCGGTAGCAACGGGTCGAAGCGCAGCGCGGCGATGGCTTGTTCGAGGTGCATGCTGGCTAGCTCGGGCGGCGGTGGGTCATGCGGTGGCGCTCAGCCTGGGCCACGGCGTAGCATTCTCCCCGTCCCCTTGAGGGCTTGGGCCGCGAAGCGGCCCAAGGTTGGGGGGAGGGGTGCCGCGGTACCGGCCCCGGTTCGACCCTGCCGGTCACCTCTGTCCCCGCCGGCGGCACGGGCATCGGCACGTCAGTCCCGGCGAATGACGGGGCGCTGTCCGGTCCGGCCAACATGCGAGAGGCGGCTGCATCACACCCCTCTATAGCAGCTTGGACCCGGGACGGGTTGACGTTCCGCAGCCGATATTCTCGAGGTGTATCCCGATCGAGGGCAGCCGGGCGGTGCCTGTCATGCCGGCGCCCGGCGAGAACCGTCCTCACGTTGTATGAGATTGATGCGGCGGTTTTCGTATCCGCCGCGATCGCCCGGGCCAGGCACCTCGCAGCCACCCACCGCAGCACAGCGCCTGTCCGCCGCCCGGGCCGGCGCCCGGCGAGAACCGTCCTCACGTTATATGAGATTGATGCGGCGATTTTCGTATTCGCCGCCATCGCCCGGGCCGGGCGCATCCCGGCCTCCCACCACGGCACGGCGCCTGTCCGCCGTCCGAGCGAGCGCCCGGCGAGAACCGCCCTCACGTTACATGAGATCGAAGCGGCGATTTTCGTATTCGCCGCCATCGCCCGGACCAGGTGCATCCCAGCCTCCCGCCGTGGCATGGCGCCCGTCCGCCGTCCGAGCGAGCGCCCGGCGAGAACCGTCCTCACGTTACATGACATCGAAGCGGCGATTTTCGTATTCGCCGCCATCGCCCGGACCAGGTGCATCCCGGCCCCCCGCCGTGGCATGGCGCCCGTCCGCCGTCCGAGCGAGCGCCCGGCGAGAACCGCCCTCACGTTACATGAGATTGATGCGGCGATTTTCGTATTCGCCGCCATCGCCCGGGCCAAGCGCGTCCCGGCCTCCCCCCACCGCGCGGCGCCCATCCGCCATCCGAGCCGGCGCCCGGCGAGAACCGTCCTCACGTTATGTGAGGTTGATGCGGCGATTTTCGGATTCGCCGCCATCGCCGGGGCCAGGCGCATCCCAGCCCCCCACCGCAGCACGGCGCCCGTCCACCGTCCGAGCCGGCGCCCGGCGAGAACCGTCCTCACGTTATATGAGTTTGATGCGGCGATTTTCGGATTCGCCGCCATCGCCCTGGCCAGGCGCATCCCGGCCTCCCACCACCGCGCGGCGCCCGTCCGCCGTCCGAGCCGGCGCCCAGCGAGAACCGTCCTC
>PLXO01000155.1 GCA_003151425.1 Acetobacteraceae bacterium | reverse complement strand
AGGGTGAGTTGCGAAAGTCGGGTTAAGGTCCAAACCACGGGGCGAATCCGCTATCCGGATGCGTTTTCGTGTCCGCCCATGGCGCCTAATCCTGGTAGGCGGGCGCGAGCTCACATCGATCAGGATGTTTGGGTTCTATTCGGAGATCAGCACGCGGCAGCACGCGGCAGCACGCAGCAGCACGCCCCGCCACGTCCGATCACGTTCCCGGAGGCCAGACTGCGCCGCCGACGCTGCAAGCCGCCGCCCGCGTCATCCGCCGCGGGCTTTTCCCTCAATCAATCGCCGCATGCACCAGATTCGCCACCCGATCCAGCCGCGCCGAATGCCACGGATCAGGCGAAACGAAATTGGTCAGATAGGTGAACGACACCCCGCTGGTCGGATCGGCCCAGGAATAAGACGACCCAACTCCCCCATGCCCGAACACCGACGGCGCCCCGATCGTGCCTAACCCGCGAATCCGGTCGCTCTCGCCGCGCACATGCGGACCCAGGCCGCGATGCATCGGGATGCCGTTCATCTGCTCGTCCCCGCGCTCCGCTGTGTGGTTGCGCGTGACGTAGGCGATCAGGCGTGGCGAGAACAGGCGTACCGCGCCCAACCGGCCGCCCGCCATCAGCATCTGATAGAACGCCACCATCCCGCGCGCCGTGGCATACCCCCCACCGGACGGCAGCCCCGCGGCGCGGAACTCGGCGGAGTTGTCGCGCGGCTCCGGCGCATAGGTATCCGCGCAACGCGATTGTTTCGCCTCCGGCACACCCACCATGATGTCGTCGGCCAGCCCCAGCGGCGCGATCACCTTGTCGCGGATCACATCGCGATAATCCTGGCCGGTGACCGCCTCGATCACCATCGCCTGCACCAGATGCGCTGCCTGGCCGTGATATTGCACCTTCGATCCGGGCGTCCAGTCCAGCGCGAAGTCGCACACCTCGGCGCGCATCCGCGCATGGTCGATCCAGGTCGCCTTGGTCACGTTGTTCGACGGGAAGCCGCCCTGGTGCGTCATCACCTGGTGCAACGTGATCTCGCTTTTGCCGCGCGACGCGAACTCCGGCAGGTGGTCGGCGACGCGGTCCATGAAGGACAGCTTGCCCTCCTCGACCAGCGTCCACACCGCCGCCGAGGTCAGCACCTTGGTCTGCGAGAACAGCAGGAACAGCGTCTCGTTGGTGGCCGGCTGCTTGACCGGCTCGGTCCGCGCGCTGCCGTAGCTGCGGAACATCGCCAGCTTGCCGTGGCGCGCCAAGGCGATCTGAGCGCCGGGATAGCGGCCTTCCTCGATATGCTGATGGATCAGCGCCTCAAGGTGGAACAGCGGCGTGGCGGCCAGCCCGAGGTTCGCGGGATCGGCTTCGTGCAGCGGAAACACGCTGGACATGGGCGGGCTCCTTCCGGGGGCGGTTGGCGGGATGGTAGGGCAATTTCAGCGGGACCGGAACTGCGCGCACCGGTTTCGGGCTTCGCGAGAAAGTCGCGAAACAGACCGAGGCGCGGAACGCTCGCGACGCGGGTGAGAATGGTGCGTGCGACCATCACCTTCACCGTGGGTTCGCTTCGCGGCCCAACCGCTCCGCGCGCCCGGCCCCGGAACAAATCCGCGGTCGGGCCTTGGTCCGGTTCGCGGCGCAAACCCGCAAAGAGCGGCGGAGGTGTATGGGTGGCGCGACGATCCTGTCACGATTAACTCGCTTGTTCCGGTACTCGCACAATCTGCAAGTCGACCGCGATCGAGAGGCGGCGGCCCCTTCGCCGGCCACGCCGCCCCGCACTCACGCCGGCACCGCCCGCAGCACCGGCGCCTCGCGGATCGGCAGATTGATCAGTGCCGCGAACAGCGCGAGCCCGGCATCCGCGTACCACATCCAGGTATAATCACCGAACCGCGCCACCGCGAGGCCACCCAGCCAGGCGCCGAAGAACCCGCCGATCTGGTGCGACAACAGAGTCAGTCCGAATAACGTCGCCAGATAGCGCACGCCGAACAGCTTGCCGACCAGCCCGGCGGTCGGTGGCACCGTTGCCAGCCAGCTCAGGCCCAGCACGACCGCGAACACGTAGAATGTCAGCGTCGTCTTCGGCGCCGCCATGAACACCAGCACTGCAACGGCACGGCTGAAATACAGCGCGACCAGCAGGAATTTCATTCGCCGGCGCGTGCCGAGCCAGCCGACGGTCAGGCTGCCGACCATATTGGCCAGCCCGATCAGCGCCAGCGAATTGGCCGACACCAACGGATCGAGTCCGCACAGACGTATCTGTCCCGGCAGGTGCGTCACCAGGAACGCGATATGGAAGCCGCAGGTAAAGAAGCCGAGATGCAGGCACCAATAGCTGGTGTCCTTCCAGGCTACGCGAAGCTGCGCGGCGAGGGTCAGCGATTCCCCTGGACCGGCTGCCGTCCGCATCCCCGCCCGGCCGCGCAGCGGCCAGGCCAGCGGCACCGTCGCCAGGCAGAACGCCGCCATCGTCAGCAGCGCGGTGACCCAGCCGAAGCCGGTGATGATCACCTGCAGCAGCGGCGCGAACACGAACTGGCCGAATGAGCCGCCGGCATTGAGCAGCCCAGCCGCGAAGGACCGCCGCTCCGCAGGCAGCCGCTGCAGCACGGCGCCGAGCAGAATGGAGAAGCTGCCGGCCCCGGCGCCGAACGCGGTCAGCACCCCCAGCACCAGGATCAACTGGACCTCGGTGTGGACGAACGGCGTCAGTGCGATGCCGGCCGCCAGCATCAGCCCGCCGAGCACCAGGATGCGACCGGGCCCGAACCGATCCGCCAGCGCGCCGAACACCGGCTGCGCCAAGCCCCAGGTGAACTGGCCGATCGCCGCGGCCAGGCTGATCGCGACAATCCCCAGACCCGTCGCGGCATTCAGCGGCGCAATGAACAGGCCGATCGTCTGGCGTGAGCCCATCGTGATCATCAGGATCGCCGAGGTGATCAGCAGCAGCAGCCAATAGCCTCGGGCGGGACGGCTCATGGTGTTCCTCGGCGGTTGGCGTCGGTGGCTAGCGTTGAGCTGGTGGGCCAGTTTACCTGACGAGCGGGGTGTGAGTGTCGGGATCGGACGACTTGGGGCGTCAGTTGTCGGCGACGAACGGCCGCAGCCGTGTCATCGCGTGATCGATCATGGTGTGCAGCTTGTCGGTCAGCTTTGGCCTCAGGGCAGTGGCGATCTGGTCCTGTGCGCGCTGCCACACGGCCAGCGCGGTATCGGCCTTGCGCCGGCCGGCGTCAGTCAGCGCCACCAATCGAGTCCGCGCGTCCTCGCCCGGCACCACCACCACCCAGCCGGCCTTGATGAGCGGTGCCAGCGTGCGGGTCAGCGTGGTGCGATCCGTCGCGGTGCGCCGAGCCAGCCGCGACAAGGGCATGGTCTCGGCGCCGATGTTCACCAGCAACGCGTATTGCCCGACCGTCAGGCCGACCTCGGCCAGGTGCCCATCGTACACCGCCGTCATCCGGCGCGTAAGGCGGCGCAACCCCTCGCAGGTGCAATAGGCGTGGTCGGGCCTTGGCATGGGTATGACCGAACAATGCGTGCAGATGCACAGAATGACGTGTATATGCACGTTCTGTCAATTGTCCCTCGGGTGCTCGTGGGTGCACTGTCCCCTCAGCGCACGCTCACCAAGGGCATCAGCGCGCCGGAGCCAGACGCGTTGACGTGCTGCGCCACAGCCGCATCGTGGCGGCCAGTAGCACCACGCCCAGTCCGACCACCGCGACCCAGTGGGCCGGTCGCAGGGTGAACCGGATGCTTTCGTTCGCCGCCAGCACCCGCCACGGATTGATGCCGGTGGCTAGCGCGTACCAGGCGAACTCGATCCAGGCAGTGGCGATCGCCGCGACAAGGCTCAATGCCACCAACGTGACCAGCTTGCGCTGCCACGCCGCCGGCACCGCGCGCCAGGCCATCAGCCAGATGTAGAAGCCGGCGAACATTACCGCCTCGCTGACGTTCGCCTTGGACTGGATGAAGTAATGCAACAATGCCAGCGCCGCGATCAGATACAGCGTGCGGTGCAGCAGCTTCCAGCGCCGCCCCAGCCGGCGCACAGCCGCGTCGGTCGAGGTGGCGCCCAGGACCGACAGGCCGGTCAGCGCGATGAAGCCGATCGTCAGGTAGAAGCGGTGCACGATCTCCGAGACGACCATCGGCAGGCGGAAATTCTCGTCCACGACGTAGAGCGAGAGATGCGTCAGCCCGTAAGCCATCGCCGTCACGCCGACCATGCGCCGCACCAACAGCAACTTCGGCCAGTCGAACACCGCGCGCGCCGGGGTGACCGCCAGCGAGATCACGACCAGCCGCACGGTCCACAGCCCGAAGCCGAGGATCAGCTCGCGCACCGGCCGCGCGCCGAGCGCCCCGGTCGCCCACCAGAACGCCAGCACCGCACCGGGCACGAAGAGCGCCGGCAACACCGCCGCCTTGATCGGCACCAACCGCCCGTGCCGGTCGCGCCATGGCGGTCGCCTCATTTCGGGCTCCCAGGCTGGGGGCTCGCAGATCGGGGGATCGCAGATTTGGGGCTCGCCGGCTGGGGGCTCCCAGGGTGGGCGCGCGCGGCCTGGGGGCCCATCACCCTGTGGGTATAGCCCACGGGAACCTGGAACAGGTCCGCGTCCAGTAGGCCGCTGACGACCGTCTCGGCACTCAGCAGCGTCCGTCCGCCGGCGCGGGCGCGAAGCAGCACGCCATCTTCGGACAGGCAGAGCCGCGCGGCCTCACCCGCCGCGTCCGTCATGTCCCAATCGGTGCAAGCCAGCCCGGCCACCTCGTCCGTCCCACGCCGCACGGCCGCCGCCGCCGCGCTGTCCGGCATCCCCGTCACATTGTCTGGCGCCACCATCTCGACCACTGTCCGCTCCGCCGTTCGCACCGTGCTCATGCGTCTCGCGGCAAGGTCGATAATTACGTACAGACCCGTGGTCGGCGGATCGAGGCGCAGCTCCTGCGCCGCGGCACGCCAGCGCAGCCGCTCGTGCAGCGTGGTCCCATCGCCGGCATCCATCGCATAGGTCACGTCGACGTCATGGATCGGGCGCAGCAGCGGATGCTCGCCGTCAGCGGCCGCGCACAGAAACACCGCCAGTGCGCCCGCAGCGACCCGCCAGAGAGTCACCCGGGCGATTGCCCGGCCAGCGCGCGAAACTCCGCGATCAGTGCCGCCGGCTCCGGTGCCGGTAGCCAGCGCGAAGCTGCCGCCAACCCCGCCGTCAGGTGCTCGCGATAAGCCTGACGCGGAATCTCCTCAGCCCCGAATTGCGCCAGATGCGCGGTGACGAACTGGGTGTCCAGCAGTTGGAACCCGCCCAACCGCAGCCGTGCCACCAGATGCGCCAGCGCCGCCTTGGACGCATCGCGCACGAAACTGAACATGCTCTCGCCGAAGAACACGCCGCCGATTGCGACCCCGTACAGCCCGCCGACCAGCTCGCCGTCCCGCCGGGATTCGACGGAGTGTGCGTAGCCCATGTGGTACAGCTCGGTAAACAGGCGCTCGATCTGCGGGCTGATCCAGGTGTCATCCCGCCCCGGCCGCGCGGTGGCGCAGCTGGCGATGGTGGCGGGGAAGTCGATATCGGCGCCGACCTCGAATTCATTCGACAGCACCGTGCGCAACAGGCGTCGCGGCAGGTGGAAGCGATCCAGCGGCAGCACCCCGCGCCGCTCCGGATCCAGCCAGAACAGCCGGCCGCCGTGCCGGGTCTCGGCCATCGGGAACAACCCGCGGCGGTAGGCGCGCAGCACAAGGTCGGGCGTGATCTCAAGGACTCGGCGGGACATGGCGATAGTGTGGGGAGAGTGGGCGCCGGACGGAAGATACAAACCGCGCCCTACCCGCGCCACATCGCGATCAGGCCGCGATGGCCGCGCAGGTGGTTGGCCAGCGCCGCCAGCGCGTGCGCCGTGGCGAGCGCCACCAGCAGGATCGCCAGCGCGCGGTGCACCTGGCGCAGCACGGCGAACCACGCCGGATCGGCGCCGACCAGGTGCGGCACCGGGATCACGCCGAGGAACAGCGTCGGCACCTGGGCGGGCGCCGTGGCGGCGGTGAGGTAGCCCAGCGCCGGGACGACCAGCAGCAGCCCATACAAGGCGAGATGCATCCAGGCGGCGGCACGGCGTTGCCAGCCCGGCAGGGCGACGTCCCAGGCCGGCCGCCCACGTCGCAGCCGCACCGGCACCCGCGCCAGCGTCAACAGCAGCACCAGCAGGCCCAGCGTCTTGTGCGCCTGGTACAGCAGGAATTTTGTCAGTAGCGCGCGCAGCGGCACCGCAACCATCACCCAACCGAGCACGAAACCCAGGCCCACCAGCGACGCTGTCCACCAGTGCAGCCGACGCTGCGCGCTGCTCCATTGGGCTGGCAGCATCAGTCGGAGGCCGCGAAATCGAGCGCGATCCGGGCGTGGATGCGGATCGCAACGGTGTCGGAGACGAAGACCGGGTCCGCCACCATGCCGAACGCCGAGCGCTTCAACTCGCCGCTGACGACGAAGTCGGCCACGTCCGATCCGCGCGCCGCATCCAGGTGACGATCGAGCAGCATCGCGTCGAGCGTCTGTGCGTGGCTCACGCCCCTGATCCGCAGTTGGCCGAGGATGCGGTAATGGTCGCGTCCGAGCGATTCGACCGCGGTGCTTTCGAAACGGATCTCCGGATAGTGCAGCGCGTCGAAAAAGTCGGCCGAGCGCAGCATCGCCGCGCCCTCGTCCCATGGCATCGACACTGACCCGGCTTCGACCTTGACGTCGATTTGCGTGTGTTCCGGATGTTGCGGATCGATGATGAGCCGCCCCATGAACCGATCGAACATGCCGTGCGAGGTGAACAGCCCCATGTGCCCGACGGTGAATTCGATGCCACCGTAGTGCTGGTCGATGCCGTACAGGCGCTGCGCCCGCGCGGACGGCACCAGCCCGGCGCCGGCGGCAAGCAGCGCGACCAGGCCGACGATCGACGCACGCATGCTGACACCCTCCTGCCTCATGCTGATCGGACACTAGCCCGACTTTCGCAACTCACCC
>PLXO01000129.1 GCA_003151425.1 Acetobacteraceae bacterium | reverse complement strand
TCTGCGTTAACCGGATAGGCAAGGCACGGACTTTACCGCGAGAATCTCGCGCGCACCGAAATTGATGCCACCCCCCGCGGCGGCTGGACCCTGCATGTGCATGGCACGCACCTCGGCTCCCACCGCCTCGGCTGCCTGCTTGCTGTCGGTGCGTGCGGCGATGCGCAGCCGCACTTCATATGGTTCCGGCTTCGGCCTGCCGTCCTCGCCATGCAGGCTATTGATGCCGATCAGGTCGCAGCGTGTTTCGCGGTAGGCTAGGCCGCGTCGGCGCAGACGCTCGAGAATGACGTCACGCGCGAGCTTCGCGCGTGCTACTGCGTTGATCCCCGCGTAGCCAATCTCACCCGAACCGATATAGCCGTCGAAATACCCAACCACGACCTTGTAGGTGGGCGTGCGCGGTCGGGCCCGCGCGCCGAGCACGCGCACCCGGTCGGCGGCTTCCGGGCTGAACTCCACGCCGGTGATGTCGAGCACACAGTCCGGCGTGATGTATCCGGTGGGATCGTGCATTTCATACAGGATCTGCTCGGTGCAGGTAGCAACATCGAGACGTCCGCCCGAGTTTGGTGTCTTGCCGAGCGTGATCCGGCCGTCCGCCGTCACGTCGACGAACGGGAAGCCGAGCCCCGCGAGATCATCGACGTCCTTCATGCCTGGATCGGCGAAGCAGCCGCCGGTGAGCTGGCCCGTACATTCCAACATGTGGCCCGCCAATGTTCCAGCCGCGAGCTTGTCCCAGTCATCATAGGCCCAGCCGAACGCGTGCAGCATCGGACCGAGAAATAGCGACGGATCCGCGACCCGTCCGGTGATCACCACCTGCGCGCCGGTGTCGAGCGCCCGGGCCACGACGTCGGCGCCGAGATAGGCGTTGGCCGAGGCCATGCGCGGCAGGATCGATTCCAGTGGCGTGCCATCTTCCATCAGCGGCAACGCGGGATGGTCGCGCATGATGTCGGTGACGTCGTCGCCCAAAACAACGGCGCACCTCACTTCCCCGCACCCCCAACCGGGCGCGGCCGCGGTCAGCGCTCTGGCGGCGCCGAGCGGGTTCGCGGCACCCATGTTCGACACGATGCGCACGCCGCGAGAGAGCGACGGCGGCAGCACCGCCTCCATCCGTTCCAGCATGGTCGGCGTATAGCCACGCTTCGGGTCGCGTGCGCGATCCAGCGCCTCGCGGGCGATCGTGCGTTCGGCGAGACACTCGCAGCACAAATAGTCGAGTGCCCCGCGTTCAACCAGTTCGACCGCCGGCGGGATTCGGTCATCCGACATGCCGCAACCGGCGCCAATCCTGATCCGCTGCTTGGTCATGCTCCAGGCTTGGTCATGTAATGGCTCCCCAGATTCGTTGGCCGAACAAGTCGGGACGGCAAAGGGCCGACGCTGTCAGGTCGCCCCGTGGCAGGTCGCCCCCTGTCAGGTCGCCAGATGTGAGACCTCAGCGACCAGTAAAGCCGCGCTCTCCTTGTCGTTCTCCGGAACGCCGGCGCGGCGAAGCCCTTCGGCATAATGCTCCCGGTCGCCGGGCCGTTCGACCGGTGTCGTCGCCAGAAAGCGTTCGATCGTGAAGTCCGGCTCGATCGCCAGCAGGCGACGGAGAACCACTGAAGCCTCCTGCAGGCGCCCGGCATGTCCCAATGCGGCAAGGTACGGTTTACAGGCGGCGGAGAATGCGGGGTTCATTTCGGTTACCGCCCGCCCGGCCACCACGGCGGATTCGTAGTCGCGCTTGAGCAACGCCACGATGATGAAGCCCGTATCAAAGAAAAACGCATGCGGATCGAGTGGTGACAGCTTCTTGTAGCGCGCCACCCGGCGCTCGGCTTCCTCCCAGTCGCCGAGATAGGCGTACGCTACGCCAGACAGGTTCCAGGCCATCGCCAGATTGGGATTGAGCGACAGGGCACGTTCATGCAACGAGATTGCTTCGCGCAACCTGTGGTGCAGGAACGCGCGCACATGCCCGGCGATCGCCAGGCCGCGGGCGTCCAACGGGTCCAGCACGATGGCCCGCTCCGCGAGCTGCCCAGCCTTCTCCATGACCGCCCGCGGGTCCGCCGCCCAGTCCTGCCCCACCAGGAACATCTGCCAATATGCGTACCAGGCGTGCGACGCGGCGTAGTCGGGCTCCAACTCAATCGCGCGGCTCAGATACACGCCTGCTTGCATGAACGGTTCCCGCTCAAGTCGCCCGATCAGCGATAGCGCGCGCAGCACCAAGTCATAGGCGGTGGAGTCCAACGGCGGCCGCGCAGCGATTCGCTTCGATTCGATCAGCAGGATTTCCGGGTCGATCTGCGCCACGACCTCGGCGGCGACCTCGTCTTGCAGCGACAGCAGGTCATGCGCCTGGCGATCGAATCGGCGTGCCCACACCACCTGATTGCCGGCGCGCAGATCAAGCAGGCGCAGCGTGATGCGCAGGCGCGTTCGCTCTTTCTGGATCGTTCCATCCAGCAGAAAGTCGAGGCCGAAGGTGCGCCGGATCGCGGTCTCGTCGCGCGATTCGAGGGCGAAGCGGGCGAGCGAGGTGGAGGACACCACAAACATCCAGCGAAATCGGGCGAGCGCGGTGGTGATCTCTTCGGCCAAGCCGGTCGCAAGATGCACCTCGTCCTCCGAGGTGCCGACAAGCTGAAGTGGCAGCACGCCCACATGCGCACCGCCGCGCGCCGGCGGTGCGACCGCTTTCGGCTCCAGAATCGGTGGCGGTTCGTCGGTCTCCTCGATCGGCGGCGGAGCGGGTGGGCGGGGGCGCATCCGACTGCTCGCCGGGCCGCGAATTTCGGCCAGCAGTCGCTGCGTCTCGACGGATGGCGCGGCGTCCAACAGATCAGCCAGCACGGCGCGGCAGCGATCATAGGCCTGGATTGCCATCCCGCGCTCGCCGCGGGCGGCATGCGCCCGCATCAGCGCGCGCCATGCGCCCTCGTGTGCGCGATCGATCGACAACAGCCGCTGGGCGACCGGTATCGCGGCCTCGGGTTCCACCTGGGTTCGCAGCAGCGCCTCCGCGACGGAGCGTGCCTTGTCGCGAACCCGCTCGCGCTCAGCGGCCAGCCAGGCGTCGAAGTTCGGGTCGATCCCGTCCAGATCCTCCAGCAGGTCGCCTTCGAGCAGCGACAGCGAGGCCGGCTGCTCCACCGTGGCGCGCATCACCTCGTCGACATCCACCCACACGGCAGCCGGACGCAGCGACAGGTGGTCGCGTGTGACGGTCAGGATATCGCCGCCGGTCGGGGACAGAGCCTCGAGCAAGCGGTGAATTTCCTGCCGCAAGGAAGCGCGGGCCTGCTCCTCGGGGCGACGGCTCCACAACAATTCGGCCAGGCGTCCGCGCAGCGCCGGGCGCGGCGCCGACAGCGCCACCACCGCCAGCAGCGCCCGGGTCTTGCGACCCTGCGGCAGCACATTCTCACTGGTGAGCGACCAGGCTTCCATCTGCCCGATCAGCCGCAGCCGCACCACCACCTGTCCGGCAGCGTCGGACGATGGGGTAAGGCCCGGCACCGGTTGCACGAGATCCGCCATCACCTCACCATTGTGCGGTATATGGTTGCGCTTGCAAGCCGTTCTGCGTACATGATTTTCTGTCGCGTCTAGATTGCCGCCTCGGCGAAGATCCGGCGTGCGTCACCATGCCAGTCGCCGCGATAGCGTGCCAACCAATATTCCGCCTGCGTCGGGCCGCCGGCAGCGATTGTTTCCAGCGGCGCCAGATAGGCGGATTCGTCCGTGCCGGTCGCGTCTAGTCGACCTCGCGCCCGTAGCCCATCCCGTGCGATCGCCACCACCTCCCGCGCCAGATCGCGCAACGTCCCGGCGCGGAATGGCGTGTCGAGCCCTTGTCTCGGCACCGCGGCGCGCAGCGCCAGCGCATCCTCGTATCCGATACCACGCACCAGCGCCTCGGCGGCGGCGAGGGCCGCGTCGTCATAGAGCAATCCCACCCATAGCGCCGACTGCGCCACCATCATCTCCGCCGACCCGGCATCGGCGCCACGCGTCTCCAGGTAGCGTTTCAGCCGGACGTCGGTGAAGGAGGTGGTCATGTGATTGGCGAAATCGCCAATTGTCGGCACAGTGCCTGCCAGGTTGTGCAGGCGTCCGTTCATGAACGCGCGGAACGATTGTCCGGCGACATCGATGTAGGCACCATCACGATAGAGGAAATACATCGGCACATCGTCGATCAGCCATTCGGCGTAGCGCTCGAAGCCGAAGCCGTCCTCGAAGAACACCGCCGGGATGCCGCTGCGCTGATTGTCGGTGTCGGTCCAGGCATGCGCACGATAGGATAGGAACCCGTTCGGCCGGCCTTCGGTGAAGGGCGAATTGGCGAACAGCGCCGTCGCCAGCGGCTGCAGCAGCAGGCCAACGCGAAGCTTGCGCCGCATATCTGTTTCCGAGCCGTAATCCAGATTGACCTGCACGGTGCAGGTGCGCGTCATCATGTCCAGGCCGAGGGTCCCAACCTTCGGCATGTAGCGGCGCATGATCGCGTAGCGCCCCTTCGGCATCCACGGCATTGCCGCGCGGCTGGCCAGCGGATGGAAGCCGAGTGGCGCGAAGCCGATCCGCAGATCGCGCGAAGGACATCGGAGCTGGGCGAAATGCGCCTCCAGCTCGGTCTTGGTGTCATGCAGGGTGGCAACCGGCGCGCCGGACAGCTCGAGCTGGCCCGCCGGCTCGAGCGAGATCGCTGCGTCGCCCTGCCGGATCCCGATCACGTTACCGTGGTCAAGAATGGGGCCGTGGTCAGTGCTCGGTTCCCCAGCGTTTCGGGCCAGGTTCTCCAGCAGGTCGCGAATCGCGCCAGGGTGGCCATCCGCCGGCAGATAGGGCGGCGGGGTCAGGTCCGGCAGGCGGAAGCCGAACTTCTCATGCTCGGTGCCGATGAGGAACCGCTCGCGCGGCTTGCACCCGCCGGCGATGTGGTCGGCGAGCTGGCGGACCGACGTGATGGGCGTCGAATCGGCGTCTCCAGGGTTGGACATGTAGCTCCCGTCGATCGTCGGCTGTGGATCATCGTACTATCCCCAGCCCGCCCCCTGCAACCGCGCCAGTCCGGCGATGGCGGCGGTCTCGGCCCGCAGGATGCGTGGCCCGAGACTCACGAGCGTAACAAGGGGATGGCCCCGGACGGCGTCAAGCTCCGCGGGCGTGAAGCCGCCTTCCGGGCCGACCAGCAGCGCGGCCGGTTCGGTCGTCGGAACGATCGGCGGGGCCGACGCCCGCTCGGCTGCGGCGAACAGGCGTCGCCCGGCGGGCCACGCTTGCAGCAGCGCGGACAACGGACGCGGCTCGTGGATAACAGGCACGGCCAGGCGCTCGCTCTGCTCGGCCGCTTCGATGGCGATTGCGTGAAATCGTGCGAGGTTCACGCGCTGGGCGTTGGTCCGCGCCGTCAGCACGGGCCACAGCGCGGCGACGCCCAGCTCGGTCGCCTTCTGGATCACGAGGTCGGTCGCATCGCGCTTGAGCAGCGCGAAAATCAGCCACACATCCGGCTCCGCCGCCTGCGGACGCAAAATGCAGTCCACCACGAAACTGGCCTCGCCGCGCCGCAGCGTCACCAGGCGCGCGGCCCACTCCCCATCGCGGCCGTTGAACAGACCAACCGTCTCGCCCACCGTGCGCCGCATCACCGTGCCGAGGTAATGTGCCTGGCCCGCGGTCGCGGCGATCTCGACCCCGGCCGCAAGCTGGGCGGTGACAAACAGGCGGATTGACCCGGGCATGGCAGCGGGCAGAGTAGCAGCATGACGGCACACACCGACATCATTGCCGACGGCTGGGTGGCGCGGCTGCCCACGGGCTGGCGGCCCTACGTCCTGCTGGCGCGGCTCGACCGACCGATCGGCGCCTGGCTGCTGTTCCTGCCCGGACTGTGGGGGATCCTGCTGGGTCGGCCGAGCCCGGTCGAAGCGGCTCGACTCGTCGTCCTGTTCGGCATCGGCGCGGTGGTGATGCGGTCCGCGGGCTGCGTGGTGAACGATCTGTGGGACCGCGATATCGATCGGATGGTTGCCCGCACCGCCGCCCGGCCGCTCGCCTCCGGTGCGCTGCGACCACGTCAGGCGCTGACCTTCCTGGCCGCGCTGCTGCTGGTCGGACTCGCCATTCTGCTGCAGCTCAATGTGCTGTCCTGGGCGCTGGGCACGGCGTCGCTCGTGCTGGTCGGGGTGTACCCGCTGGCCAAGCGGGTGACCTGGTGGCCGCAGCTCATGATGGGGTTCACCTTCGGCTTTGGCGCCGCGCTGGGTTATGCGGCCGGCGCCGGGCGGATCGATGCGGCCGTCACGGCGCTGTACGGCGCGGCGATCCTGTGGGACCTTGGCTTCGACACGATCTATGCCCATCAGGACCGCGAGGACGACGCGCTGGTCGGAATCGGCTCGACCGCGCTTCTGTTCGGCGAACGGACCCCGGCGTTCCTGGCAGCCTGTTACGCCGGGGCGATGTCGCTGCTGGTGCTCGCCGGGTGGCTGGCCGGGCTGTCGATCTGGTTCTACCCGGCGCTGCTGGTGCCGGCCGCCCTGCTGCTGCGCCAGGTGCTGGTGCTCGACATCGACGATCCGGCGCTGTGCCTGCGGCTGTTCCGGGCCAATCGCGAGGTGGGGTTGGCGGTCGGCGCGGCGATCCTGCTGGGCTGGCTGTGACCGATCCGACCGCGTTCGTTCTCGCGAATACAATTGTGTCGCATGCGCCGCTGGTGCCGGAGATCGCCCTGCATATGGCCAGCGAGGTCGTCCCCATCTGGCGCGCGACCGAGGACTGGCTCGCCGCGCGCAATGTCGATCCGCCGTATTGGGCGTTCGCATGGCCGGGCGGCCAGGCGCTGGCTCGGCACATCCTGGATCACCCGGCCAGCGTCGTCGGCAAGCGCGTGCTCGACTTCGCCGCCGGCGGCGGGATTGCCGCGATTGCCGCTGCCCGCGCCGGCGCCGCGTGCGTGGAGGCGACGGACATCGATCCAATCGCCGGCGCGGCGATTGCGCTCAATGCCGGGGCGAACGGCGTGACGGTGGCGACGCAGACCGCGGATGTGGTGGGCACGCCCTGCCGCTGGGATCTGATCCTGTGCGGCGACGTCTGCTACGAGGCGCCGATGACGGAGCACATCCTGCCGTGGCTGCGCGCGATGGCGGCGAAGGCAGAGGTGTGGCTTTCCGATCCCGGCCGAGCGTATTTGCCGGAGGACGGGCGCACTGCGTTCGCCAACTACACGGTTCCGACGACCCTGGAACTGGAATGCCGCACCGTGCGCGAAGTCACGCTGTATCGCTTATCCCCTTTACCTCTCCCGCTCTTCGTGGGCTTGGGCCGCGAAGAGCGGACCAAGGCATGCTCCCGGACTCTCGTTCCGGGGGTCGCGGAGCCCTTGCGACGCGGGTGAGGGTCGTGCCGCGCGGTGCCCTCACGTTGCATAGGGTCCTGCCTCCCCACGTCGAGAGGGCGGCGGCGGAAGTCGGCGCGCCGGTGATAACCTCCGCCAGCAGCCGCGGGTGCATGGATCCGTCCGGGCCGCCCGGCGCGAGGGCCACCGGCGGCGCGCGCTGCAACCACCACGCCGGAGCCGCTGCGCGGACACTCGCCTCCGCCGGCCGCCGATCGCGCACGGCATCGTCCGGCCTGGCGTCGATGTCCGTCCCCCACGGGTCAACCCCCGGGCAGGCTCCGCGCGGAGCCTGGTTCGGGTTCCCACACGGGTGATCGTTCTCGGGTGCACAGCTTGCCGCCGCCGCCGCCGGTGGTGCCTCTCTCTGGCCTGGGCCTTCCCTCCCAATTACGCCGCGAGCGCCACGGCGGAGGCCGCCGCACGGCTGGCGACCTCGGCCTGGAGTCGCTCATGCGCGTCGACTGCCGGGCGATCTCTCTCCGCCTGAATGGCCTCGACCTCGGCCACAAGCTGCGCGACCTCGGCATCGGTCGGGACGGCGAAGCGGCCGGTCGCGGGACGTGGCGCGGCCGCGGCGGCGGGCCGGTGTCCGGCAGCTTGCCGCGACACGGGCGCCGCCAACTGCGCGGAGGCGTCCGGCGCGGTGCCGAGCGCGGGCTGCACGCGTGCCGCCGGGATCGAGGCCGACAGCGCCGCCGGTTGCCGCGCGGGAAACGCCTGGAGCCGGGTGAGTTCGCGCCGCGCGGCCTCCATCATCCGCGTCAAGGCGGTGGCGCTGCTCCGGTGGCGAAGCTTCAGATTGGGCGCCAGGTCGCGCTGCGCCGCGCAGCGGAGGTCGTCCATGATGTGGAACTGTGTCGCGGCGATGCGGGCGGCGAGCATCGCCTCCAGCACGTCGCGTGGGCGCAGCGTGGAGATAATGGTG
Organism: Acetobacteraceae bacterium; assembly: GCA_003151425.1. GTDB lineage: Bacteria > Pseudomonadota > Alphaproteobacteria > Acetobacterales > Acetobacteraceae > Palsa-883. Next base: position 6,796 of record PLXO01000129.1, on the reverse strand, counting down.
AAGGCGGCATGCCGCTGGGCGTCTTGCTCGTCCGCCGAGGCGTCCGGGTGGTGAGGCAGACTGTCCATGGTGGCCCGGATCATGACGGCGAGGGTGATGTGGTCGAGCGGATCTGGCTGCGATTGGGTGGCGGGCGGGTTCATATGGAGCGCTCCGTGCGATGAAATTCGTTGGAACATACCGCGAACCTGGGGGCATGTAAAGGAAAATATACCCAGGTGCGGTGATCGATCGGGTTAGAGTATTTTCGGGCTGACTGGAATCGCCGGATCCACTTGTCATTGCGAGGAGCGTCGCGACGAAGCAATCTCCCGCCCCGAAGGAGGGGATTGCTTCGTCGCAGCGCTCCTCGCAAGGACAGGCGGTGTTTCCGGTCAGCGTGAAAATGCTCTAGCCCGAACCTGGTGTCGTCATTTCAGGTCCGCCGCGGTCCATGACCGATTGGGCTGGCCCCGCGCATCCCCTCCGAATAGCGCGGCAATTCATCCAGCACCTCGAACCACGCAAGTTGTTCCGCGACATGCACATGCGCGGTCGGCGGCACCAAACCCGGATCGGCCAGCGTGCCATGATACAGATGCACTTCGTTGGGGATACGGTCAGCCTCATACGCGATCGGCGAGCCGCACCGCGGACAGAAGCTACGTCGCACGCCGGGGGAGGACTCATAAATCCCAGGCGTGCCCTGCGTGAAACGAAATGCATCGCGAAACACGCAGGCGAACGTCGCGACCGCCGACGACCCATGCCGCCGGCAACTGTCACAGTGGCAATGAAACAGCCGATCCGGCGCACCCACGTACTCGTAACGGATGTCGCCGCACAGACAGCGCCCGCTCGTGACCGCCTGCCCGCTCACAGCGTCGCCCCCGTCCCCAGGATCACCGTGCTCTGCGCCGACAGCACGCCGCCATTGCCGTGCACGATCGCCGTCTCGCATCCCGCCACCTGGCGCTGCCCGCACTCGCCGCGCAACTGCCGCACCGCCTCGATCAGCAGGAACAGCCCGTACATTCCGGGGTGGCAATAGGACAGCCCTCCGCCATTGGTGTTCACCGGCAACGCCCCGCCCGGCGCGATCCGACCGCCGGAGATGAATGGCCCGCCTTCACCTTTGGCACAGAAGCCGAGATCCTCCAGGAACAAAATCGTATTCAGCGTGAACGCGTCATACAGCTCGACGACGTCGATATCCGCAGCACTCATGCCGGCCATCGCATAGGCCTGCCGCCCGGATTCCACCGCCCCGCTCACCGTCAGATCCGGCATGGAACTGATCGTTGCATGGGTGATCGACTGGCCGCAGCCCAGCACGTAGATAGGCGGCTGCTTCAGCGTCCTCGCCCGTTCCGCCGAGGTCATGATCACCGCCCCGCCGCCGTCGGTTACCAGGCAGCAGTCGCGCACCGTGAACGGATCGCTCACCGGTCGCGCCGCGATCACCTCGGCGACCGTAAGCGGCTTCTTCTCCCACGCCGCCGGATTGAGCAACGCCCATTGCCGCGCCGCCACGGCGACCTCGGCAAGCTGCTCGCGGGTGGTGCCGAACTGATGCATGTGGCGGGAGGCCGCGAGCGCGTAGGCGCTGGCCGGCAAGAACGGCTTGAACGGCGTCTCGTAAGGATTGTACTCGCGCACCGAGGCCGCGCGCCGCCCGACCGTGCGCTGTGTGCTGCCATAGGCGATCACCGCCACCGAGCACAGTCCGGCGGTGATCGCCGCCAGCGCATGCGCCACGTGGATCTCGAACGACGAGCCGCCGACGATGGTCGAATCGGTGTAAGCGTTCGGCAGGCCAAGATATTCCACCAGCGACATGACAGAGGTGCGCGCCTGGGTTGTTGCGCAGAACAGCCCGTCGACCTCCTTCAGTGTCAGCCCGCAATCGGCCAGCGCGCGCTGGATGCCCTGCGCCATCAGATCGATCGGGCTCATCAAATCGGCAACCGCGCCGAGATCGGATTCGGCGACGCCGACGATCGCCGCGCCGCCGCGTTGCAGACCGCGCATCACGCCGCCTCCACCGGGGCGAACACCGGGCATGGCGGTTCATCCCCGCCCGGCCAGTGGACGCGGAATTGCACCCGCATGCCGATGCGCACCTGGTCGGGCGGCACATCCTCCACCCGGCTCATCATGCGGAAGCCCTCGTCGACATCGATCAGTGCCACGTTGTACGGCGCGCCCTGCTGCGGATGCACCACCGTGGTCGCATGCACCGTCCCAAGTCCCGCGCTGATCCGCCATTCCAACCGATCGCTGCCGGTTTTTGGGCAGATCACGCGCGGAAAGAACACCGGCGCATCGGCCTCCGGGCTGAACTGATAGGCGAGTCGGCCGTGTTCCAGATGCGCGAGATAGGTCGCCAGAGGCGAGGCGGGCGCCTTGTCCATGAGTCGCGATTCGCTCCCTTGTCGCGCCCCATCCGTATACCTCTCCCGCTCCTCGCGGGAGAGGTCGCGAAGCGCAGCGACGCGGGTGAGGGTCTAGCCGCGAGCACCGCCCTCACCCGTCTCGCGCCGCTCGCCGACCTCCCGCGAAGAGCGGGCGAGGTGTACGTAGTGCCAGTCAGCGTGAAACTGCGCTACCGATTCATCATCACCGGCAACGCCGAGTTCTCCAGCACGTGCCGCGTCACGCCACCCAGAATGAGCTGGCGCAGCCGCGAATGTGAATACGCCCCCATCGCCAACAGGTCGCAGCCGAAGTCGCGCGCAGCCGCCAGCATCCCCGCGCCGACCACGCCATTGATCGGCTGGAACATGACGATATCGGCACTCACCCCGTGCAGCGCGAGATAGGCGGCCAGTTCCGGCGCCGCCGGTCCGCGCCGTTGGTAGCCCCCGGCCGAGAGGATCCGCACCGCCTCCGCACGCTGCAGCCAGGGCAGCGCCGCCAGCACGGCCGAAGCTGACTCGGCGGTGCCGTTCCAGCCCAGACACACGCGCGTGCCGATGGCCTTCGGTGCGGTTCGCGGCGAGACCAGCACCGGCCGGCCAGAATCGAACAACACGGCGTGCAGCGCGTCGGACGACGAAACATCCTCGCCGGCATCGGGATGCGGCACCACGGTCAGGTCGGCGAGACGTGCCTGTTGCGCGACCAGGTCCTCCTCACGCCCGGTCACCGCGGCGAAGCTGGCCGTGGCGCAGTCGGCGCCGGGACGCGCCTCTGTCAGGATCACGTCGTGCTGCATCACGAAGCGATCGAACATCGAACGCACTGCGTGCGCCCGCTCGCTCGATTCCTTTTCGGTGGCCGACATCATTTCCTCGATCATCGCCCCCGACAGGCCCTCGCCGGCCAGCGGGGCAACGTCACGGCTGTCCACGCGGACATGCAGCGCAAGGACATGCGCGTTCCAGCCCCGGGCGATCGTCAGTGCGGTGGACAGCGCCGCCTCGCCGGCGGCGGTGCCGGTCAGCGGCAGAAGCAGCTTGCGGATGGCCATGGCTTGTTACTCCTCCCCTGCGGGTCAGGTTTGCGTTTCTAGCACACCTCTCGTCGAGGGTGCGACCCAAAGCGAGTTTGCACCGCCTGCTGCACCTGTGCCAGCGCCCGCCCGCCATCGCTCGCGTCGATCGCCACCCAGTCGCCGCCGCCACGGTCGTTCCGGGCCGCCGCATGCAGCACGGCGATCGTGGCATCCGAGGCGTCGCCGGTTCGGCTGGCCAGCCGCGCCTCCAGCAGCTCGGTCGGCGCGGTCAGCCATAGTCCGAGGAACGGCACGCCGGCGCTTGCCGCCGCATGGGCGACGGCGGCGCGTTGCTCGGGCCGGAGGAACATGGCGTCCGCGACGACACCATGTCCGCCGGCCGCCACGACGCCGAGCAAGGCAGCCAGCTCGGCGAACACGGTGTCGCTCGCGGCCGCGCTGTAAGCGCTCTCCGGCAGACGCTGCTCCGGCGCCACACCGTGCTGGCGCTTGCGGATCTCATCACTGCGCAGCACCAGCGCGCCCGGGGCCGCACCCAGCGTCGGCGCCAGCGCCCGGGCCAGCGTGGACTTGCCGGTCCCGGTCAGGCCACCGATCGCGACCACCATCGGTGCCGGCGGCGCGAGGTAGGCGAACGTCCGGTCCAGATAGGCAGCGGCGACGTCTCGATTGCCGCGGCTTGCCTCGACCTGCGCGCGGATCATCGCGCGCATCGACAGGAAGACCGGCAGACCGCGGGTCAGGGCGGCATCCCCGGTACGCGCCACATAGCGATTGAGCACGCGGTTCGCCGCGTCCCGCGTCACCCGATGATCGAGGTCCATCAGCAGGAACGCCAGGTCATAGCCAAGGTCGATCGTCGCCATCGCCTCGTCGAACTCGATCGCGTCGAACGGCACCGGTGTCCCGTGCCAGAGACAGAGATTCCCCAGGTGCAGGTCGCCATGTGCGCGACGTACGAAACCGCTCGCCGCGCGCAGGGCGAGCCAGGGCGCGATCCGCTCGATCGCGGCGCATTCACTGCCGAGCCACGTCTGCACCCGTGCCTCGGCCAAGCCCGCGTCACGTGCGGCGACGGCGTTTCCCTGTGCGACAGCGCGCATCGCGGCAGGCGAATCGACGCCCGCGACCGGCGGCAAGGCCTGGTGATACGCGCTGACCGTGTCCGCCAACGCGTCCAGCAGCGCCGGCGTCAGGCCATGCCGCACCGCGATAGCGTCGAGAAAGTCCTCTGTCGGAACCGGTGCCATCCGCAGCACCCAATCCACCGCGTCCGATCGCGGCTGCTGTCCATTGCCGAGCGCCAGCGCGCCGTCCGGTCGGCGGACCACCGGCACCACGTCGCGGTACAGCTCCGCGGCGGCCGGGCGGTTTACCTCCAGCTCGCGCAACAGAAAGCGGTGCCGGGCGGGCAATCCGGTGAAGTCCAGGAACGCCAGCCGCACTGCCTTTTTCAGCTTCCAGACGGTATCGGCGCCGACGAAAACCGCGGAAATATGCGTCTCGACCGGGTCCCGGCCCGCCAGGTCACGCAAGAACCTGGCGGTCTCACGCTGCTCGGCCGGGATGCTCACAAATGGTCTGATGCCAACGCCGACCGCGTGGCGTTGGCTGAACCAGCCCACAAGATCAACCTGGTGCTCTGACGCATGTTGAACCGTCGGTTCGAGTCAGAGCACCTGGTCACGGGAACAGTTTGCCGATCGTCCAGCCGGCCCCGGCCGGTGCCCCGGGCGCGCGCGTGTAGGTTGTGCGGTCGTGCAGGCGGTACGGCATGTTCTGCCAGAACTCAAAGCTCTCCGGGATCACGCGATAGCCCGACCAATAGGGCGGGCGCGGGATGTCCTCGTCCGGATAGCGAGCCTCGTACTCTGCCAGGCGCCGCTCCAGCTCCGACCGCTCGGCCAGCGGGCGCGACTGCGACGAGGCCCAGGCGCCCAGCCGCGAGATGCGCGGCCGGCTGGCGTAATAGGCGTCCGATTCGGCGTCGGTCACGTGCTCCACCACGCCCTCGATGCGGATCTGCCGGCCGAGCGATTTCCAGTGGAACAGCAGGAAGACGCACGGATTGGCCGCCAGTTCGGCGGATTTGCGGCTTTCCTTGTTGGTGTAGAACACGAAACCGCGGTCATCGACGCCCTTCAGCAGGATGACGCGGGCCGACGGCCGGCCGTCCGGCGTCGCGGTCACCACCGTCATCGCGTTCGGATCGATCGGCTCGTGCTCGATCGCCTCGGCCATCCAGGCGTGGAACTTGGCAAACGGGTCGGCGTCTTCTGGGCTGCGATCGGCCATAGGCGGCTCCTTTGAACAAGCGCACTGTGCCGTCGCGACGACGGCGCGCCAAGCGACGTTTCCGACGACGGCGCGCCAAGCGACGTTCCTGGGCCACGGCGCGCCAAGCGCCGATTGTCGCCCTCTTGCCCCGCCGCGCATGGCCGTGCGACGAGGGTGAAACCATACTGCCATCATGATGGCGAGGACCAATATGCTTGACCGTGCCCCAACCAAAGGCACCCTGATGCAAGGCAAGCGCGGCCTGATCATGGGCGTGGCGAATGACCGCTCGCTGGGCTGGGGCATCGCCGCCGCCTGCGCCGCGCAGGGTGCGGAACTGGCGTTCACGGCCCAGGTGGAGGCGCTGGAGCGGCGCGTCCGCCCGCTGGCCGCCTCGGTCGGCTCTGACCTGGTGTATCTTTGCGACGTGTCCGACGAGGCCAGCGTCGACGCGACCTTCGACCGGCTGAAGCAGCAATGGGGCCAGCTCGACTTCCTGGTCCACGCCATCGCCTACGCGGACAAGCAATATCTGCGCGGCCGCTACCTCGACACGCCGCGCGCCGCCTTCCTGCAGGCGCTGGACATCTCCTGCTACTCCTTTGTCTCGGTCAGCCAGCGGGCCGTGCCGATGATGGCGGCCGGCGGCAGTCTGCTGACCCTGACCTATCTCGGGGCCGAAAGCTGGACGCCACACTACAACGTCATGGGTGTGGCCAAGGCGGCGCTGGAGGCCTCGGTGCGCTATCTGGCGGCGGATCTCGGCGGCGTCGGCATCCGGGTGAACGCGATCAGCGCCGGGCCGATCAAGACGCTGGCGGCCAACGGGATCGGCGACTTTCGCTACATCCTGCGCTGGAACCAGCTCAATTCACCGATGCAACGGAACGTCACGATCGATGAGGTGGGGGGCGCCGGGGTGTACCTGCTGTCCGATCTCGCCGCGGCCGTCACCGGCGAGGTGCATCACGTTGACTGCGGCTACCATATTGTCGGGATGAAGAACCCCGCGGCGCCGGACATTGCGATCGTCGAAGCCGGCGGCGGATGACCCTGTCCCCCGCTCTGTCCGTCATGGCCGGG
>PLXO01000319.1 GCA_003151425.1 Acetobacteraceae bacterium | reverse complement strand
CGGCGGGAGGACGCGCTGGCGGCGGGGGAGGAAGCGGTCGCGCTCCGTCGCACCCTGGCGGCGCAGCGCCCCGACGCGTTCCGGCCCGATCTGGCGACCTCCTTGATGGTGCTGGCGCAATGCCTCGATGCGATGGGGCGGCCGGACGAAGGGCTGCAATCCAACGTTGCGGCGATTCAAACCCTGTCAGACGCCTTCCTCCGTCTGCCCGCGGCCTTCGCCCGTTTGATGGAGGCGATGGCGCGAGACTATCAGCAACGTTGCGAAACGCTCGGCACGCAGCCAGATGAGGCGCTGCTCGCCCCGATCATTGCTGTATTCGCTCAACTCCAAACCCGACAGGAAGACCCGACATGAGCGTTGAACTGGAAACCGCCTGGACCATTGCCGGTCATCTCGCCGAACTGGTCACGGCGCATGGACTGGTGGAGGCGGGCAAGGGGCCGGTGAAGCGCGGGGCGAGGGCCGTGGTGGACTGGCTGCGCGCCCATCTGCCGGCGGACGCGCAAGACAACGTCACGACGGTCCTGCAGGCCCCGGGGCCAGGCCGCGCCCGCAACGCGCTGGAAGGGCAGATCGCCGGCCTGCTCGAAACCCATCCCGATTTGCTGACGCAAATCCGCGCCCTGCTGGCCGAGGCCCGGGCCGAGGACAACAGCCAGCACCAGACGGTCGGCGACAACAGCAAAGCGAATCAGATCCGCGGCAGCAACATCACCATTTCGCAATGATACCAACGGCCCTAAACCTTGACCCACTGCCGATGCCCACCCCGTCATGCCGGCGAAGGCCGGTATCCACGACTTTGCCGCTCGCACGAAAGGAAGTCGTGGATACCGGCCTTCGCCGGCATGACGGGGTGGGCATCGCGCCGAAGAGTCGATCATTCGGGCCGCTGGTATGACTTCTCTGCCCGCGCGCGATCATGCTGCGACCGGACGCTGGACAGTCATGTCTCCACGACCCGCCAGCAAACCCTCGACCGAGATGTCCTCATCCAGGTCCTCCCAATGCAGGCCCTTCCCCGTCACGCTGATCCTGCATTGTTCGCGCGGCGTCGGTGTCGCGTGCAGCAACCGGGGGAACCACGCCATCGGCACGCCGATCGTGCGCCCGTCTTGCAGCTCGACCCACATGGTCACATCGTCAAACCGGACCGCCGTCGCCGAAGTGTTCATGCCATGCCCTCACGATTTCGTCTCGCCGCAGTTGGGTGGCACGGGATCCAGGGTCGGGGGGTGGGGCTTTCGGCCGCTTGTATTACTCAGCTTCTTGGCCAGCCAGCCAAATCCGCAAGCCCTTGACGATGGTCGCATCATGCGGCCGCGCGGCAGCCACCAATTCCGCGAGACGTTCGGCGATGACCGCGCGCAGAGGCCGTTTCGCACGCCTGGCCTCGAGGATGCTGGGAAGGGCCGTGAGAGTTGCGCAACTGACCGCGGGTACAGCGGTTGCGGGGATGGCCGGATCAACCCCCGGGTCAAGCGCCCGGGGGCAAGGCCTACCGGCCATGACGTGGAGAGGAGAGGAGAGGTTACGCGGTCTGTCCAAATGAGAGTTGCTGGTGGGAGGGCTTCGGGATCGGCCGCCGCCCCATCCCGCCCCCTACTCCGCCGCGACCTTCTCCGCCTCTGCCTTCTCCGCCTCCGTCGCCGCCTTCAGCTCGGCCGCCTTCGCCTCCACCAGCTCGACGATGTGCTCCACCATGTCGGCGCCGGCGATCGTGTGGTCCGTCTTCCCCGCGCGATAAATCATGTGCCGCCCGTTGCCGCCGCCGGTCAGGCCGATGTCGGTCATCAGCGCCTCGCCGGGGCCGTTCACCACGCAGCCGATGATCGACAGCGTCAGCGGCGTCTCGATATGCGCCAGCCGATCCTCCAGCGTGCGCACCGTCTCGATCACGTTGTAGCCCTGGCGCGCGCAGGACGGGCAGGAGATCACCTTCACCCCGCGATGGCGGATGCCCAGGGTCTTCAGCATATCCCAGCCGACCCGCACTTCTTCTTCCGGCTCGTCGGACAGCGATACGCGCAGCGTGTCGCCGATCCCCGCCCACAGCAGCGCGCCCAGCCCGATCGAGGATTTTACCGTGCCCATGCGCCGCCCGCCGGCCTCGGTGATGCCGATATGCAGCGGGTGGTCGCACACGTCAGCGAGCTGCTGGTAGGCCGCCACCGCCAGGAAGACGTCGGACGCCTTCACGCTGATCTTGAAGTCGTGGAAGTCGTGCTGCTGCAGGATGTTGGCGTGGTACAGCGCGCTTTCGACCAGCGCCTCGGGGTTCGGCTCGCCGTATTTCTCCAGCAGGTGTTTTTCCAGCGACCCGGCGTTCACCCCGATCCGCATCGAGCAACCGTGATCGCGGGCGGCCTTCACGACCTCCTTCACCCGCTCGTCGCTGCCGATATTGCCGGGGTTGATGCGCAGGCAAGCGGCACCGCTTTCCGCCGCCTCGATCGCGCGGCGGTAATGGAAATGGATGTCCGCGACGATTGGCACGTCGACCTGCGCCACGAT
>PLXO01000360.1 GCA_003151425.1 Acetobacteraceae bacterium | reverse complement strand
GCTGGACCGATTCGAGTCAGACTCTAAGGTCGTCATCACTGGCAACGGCAACGCCGATCCTGCGCCATTGCAGCCGCACCTCCGTACCAAGAAACGACGGGAGGAACTGGCCGAACGTTTCAAGAGTCCGGACTCCGGCTTTGATCTTGTTATAGTGCGCGACATGTGGCTGACGGGGTTCGATGCCCCTTCTCTCCATACACTGTACATCGACAAGCCCATGCGCGGGCACGGCCTGATGCAGGCTATCGCGCGAGTGAATCGGGTCTGGGGTGACAAGCCCGGCGGCCTCGTTGTGGATTATCTCGGCATTGGCGCCGAACTCCGGGCCGCTCTCGCTCAATATACGGCTCGGGATCGTGATCAGGTCCGGCTGGACCCGAACGAGGTTATTCGTCAGACCCTCATGCGGCTAGAGAGCGCGCAGGCGCTCCTGGAAGGTGCGCCCTGGCACGACTTTTTCGCGTGTGGCCCGGCCAAACGGCTGACAATATTGAAGCAGTGCCTCGAACATGTCTTAGCGAGCAGCCGCCGGGACGAGTTCATTAAGACGGCGATCGAGCTTGAGACGGCCTATGCCCTCAGTGCCGGCGACGAACGTGTCACGGCTCGGCGAGATGAGATCGCGCTGGTTGCTGCTATCAGGGCCAATCTCGTCAAATACACTGCCGGCACGGGCCGAGGGCGGGATAGCGTCGAGCGAGATATTCGTCAGCTTCTATCCCGTGCTGTGATGGCCGATGGTATTCTGGACGTGTTCAAATCGACGGGGCTCAGCCAGCCAGATCTTGCCGTTCTGTCGGACGAGTTTTTGGCCGAGGTTGGGCAAACGGCGGAAAAGCATCTCGCAGTCGAGACCCTGCGCCGTCTTCTGGCGGACGAGATCAAGGCCCGCTCCCGCTCCAACATTGTTCAAGCCAGCAAGCTCAGCGAGCGGCTGGACGAGACGCTGCGGCGTTACCATAACCGCGCGGTCGATAGCCTTCAGGTAATCGAGGAGCTGATTGCGCTGGCCAAGGACATCCGTGCTGGCGACACACGGCGCTTCGAACTCGGACTTAATACAGAGGAATTGGCTTTCTACGACGCCCTGGCAGAGAACGGCTCGGCAAAGGCGCTTATGGCCCATGAACAACTGCGCTTGTTGGCCCAGATGCTTGTGCGCACTATTCGAAGCTCCACCGCGATCGATTGGACGCAGAAGGAGAGCGTGCGAGCCAAGATGCGTATCGAGGTACGCAAGCTGCTGGCGCGATATGGCTACCCCCCAGATCTTCAGAAGGCGGCCGTTGACTTAGTCGTTCGGCAAGCCGAGGTGCTTGCCGCTGATTGGGCATAGCTTGGACGCGCGTTGAGCGATCGGTCACCTTCATATCGATCAGTGTAGAGCAGTTTGTCTTCTGAAGTGCAACAATATGCGATCAAGGGTCGCAAAATAGATATTGTGCGACGTTAATAAAATGGCTCTGTTGAGCCGTATTCCCTTCCCCCATTCTACGGACGGACGATACCCGGGATCGATGGTCCGGTCTGGCTGGGATGGCGGTTCGGGTCGGGCGCCACCGCTACAGCCGCTTTGGGTGGATAGCGGCGGTTCCCGCCCGGGCGGCCCGGCTGCCATCGCATTGGGCGGAGCCCTGAAATTCGACGGGGCACAGTTCGTGACCTGTGCCCCGCTTGCGGCGCGAGGGGCTGTCCGGCAAAGGATCCCTTGTTGGACAGCTCGCCGCGGCGATCAGAATCAACGGCTTGGCCGTCCTGGAATCTTGGCCGGAAACGGCCTGCGATGGCGGCCCCTTGCCCCGAAAGCGCCCCCGTTCTCAGGACGCCCAGACTTGTCATACTGGCAATTATGAAGCGCAATGCCACTAGACCATCATATAGGGTTGACACGACCCAGGAACAGGGTCACACGATCGCTCGCTTGGCGCAGTGCTGAGCGATATCGGAGGCGATCAGCGTGAGGACAGCAACTGAGACGGCAATCTTGCTCGCGGTCATACTCAACCGGAGCGGCCAAACCAGAGCGCGCGTGAGCGCGAAAACGATCAAGATTTTTGCGATCCGTCAGAACTTGCGCAGCGCATTCGTGATCGAGGTTACAGATGCCCTCGCCGAATATTCGTGGATTCTGTTCGAGATCAGCAGCGGCGGCTATGGCGCGGTGCAGGCAAAGACGCTAGAAGCCGCCAAACCCGTGACGGCAAAACGCTATCTCACGGATGTGGAACGGCGGGCGCTGAAACGCGGTACGGCCGACTTGGCCGCCCTTAAGAAAGAAGCAGACCCCGAGCAGGAGGAACCCGGCGAGGACGACTAGCAGCGACGAGGGCCGCCGAAGCAGCCCTCTTTCGCTCCGGGGCAATGCACAATTCAACACTTACGAATAGCGAGGTGTGTCGAATGTCTGAAAGATCGCGGAGGCGATCCGTTATGTGCTCAATCATTGGGACGGGCTGGAACGCTTCCTCGAAGACGGACGCATCGAGCTCGACACCAACAGCGTCGAACGCGCCATGCGCCCGGTCGCTCTGTCCAGAAAGAACAGTTTGTTTGCCGGTAGCGACGAAGGCGGAGAGAACTGGGCATGCCTGGCGTCGCTCATCGAGACATGCAAGCTCAATGGCGTGAACCCGCAGATCTATTTCACCGACCTGCTGACACGCCTCGTGAACGGCTGGCCACAGAAGCGCATCGATGAATTGATGCCGTGGCACTGGGTGTCCCAGCCGACGTCCTGAACCGCCGGAGATACCCAAGGGTGCCGGAGCATCGCTTACGCTGTTCCTCCACGCCGGCCTGCAGCACATCTTCGGCAACATGGCCCTGTTGGCCATCACTGGACTCGTCGTCGAGGCCAAGCTCGGGTCGGTCCGCGCCCTGATAGCCTACCTAGCCTGCGGCCTCGCCGGCTCCTTGCTCAGCGCTGTCATCAATCCCCAGGTCATCAGCGTCGGCGCCTCGGGCGCCATCGCCGGGCTGCTCGGCATCATGGTCGTGCTCTACGCCAGCGGCCGTGCGCCCGAGGTGCGCGGCGCCTGGATCGCGCAGACGCTCGGCCTGAACGCGCTCTACAGCTTCGCCCCGGACGTCGACTGGGCCGCCCATGCCGGCGGCTTCATCGCTGGCCTGGTGGCCGGCGGCGTCCTGGTGGCAGCGGGCGCTGCCGGAGAGGAACAGGGCTGACCCGGCCCGCAAATTTTTTTCAACGACCGTCCGAGACGGCCTTCAGACGCGCCTGCGTCGCCGTCGCCGCCTCAACTTGCCCGTCGATCTGGTAACCCGCCGCAAGGAGGGACAGCGCCTGGACACGCGCCAGCCGTGCCCCCGCATCATCGGGCGCCTGCTTGACCAGCGCCTCCGCCAGGGCCGCCGCCTCCCGATAGTGCTGCAACCCGGCCGCTTGGTCCTTCGCGACCATTTCCGCCGTCCCGATATGCTGGCGCACGTCGATGATCGTGCGCTGCCATGCCACCGGCAGGTCCGCCCGCCCCAGCAACGGCGCGACCGCATCGGCCGCCCCCCACAGCGCCGCCCGTTGCGCATCTGCGTGGTCTGTAGTGCCCTTGACCGTCGCGATGCGCAGCAGGCTTGCGGCCATCTGGATCCGCCACTGGCCATTTGCAGGGTCCGTAATCGCCAGCGCCTCCCCGGCCTGACGATCTGCCTCGAATGTCGCCAGCGCTGCTTCGGTGTCCCCGGCCTTCACCAACGCATCGCCCAGCAGCTCCCGCAGCTCGGACATTGTCCGTTGCATCGCCGCATCGCCCGGGGCCCGCGCCAGTAACGGCGCCAGCGCCGCGATGCCAGCCTTCCCGTGCGGCACTGCCGACCCCGCCTGGTCCCCCAACACCATCCCCCGTGTCACGGAAAGCTCGGCATCGACCACGCCCCGTTGCAACGCCGCGTCCTCTGGCACTGCCGCCGCCAGGCTCCGCGCGAGCGCCAGCGAGGCCTCCAGTGCCGCTATCCCTTCTGCGCCGTTGCCCATGACCACCATTGCGTTTCCGATGGCGGACTGCAGCTGCGCCGTCTCGGTCCGGCAGATCCGGTTGGCGCTGCCCGCTGCACTCAGCGCCTGCACCGCCTCCATATCGGGCCGCAGCACCGCCCGCGCTGCCACGAGGTCGTTTGCCTGGAGATAGTGGATGGCCAAATTCATGTCCGTCGACAGCTTGCCGATCAGCCACAGTGCATTGCCGGGATCATGCGCCAGTAACGCCCCGGCCCCCGCGGCCGCTTCCTGCACCAGCGCCAGTGACCCGGCCCGGTCCCCCTGCCGCCCCACGACGATCGAGCGTTGCAGCGCGTTGTTCGCCAGATAGCGCTGCCATTCCGCATTCGACGGCTCCGCCCCGGCTAGTCGCCGTAGCAGCGTCGCCTCCCGGTTCAAGCTTTCCAGCGCCGCTGGAAGGTCCTTCGCGACACGCGCTGAAAAGGCCAGTGTCCGCTCATCCTGGGCCTTTCGGGCCACGATGGACAAATCGTCCGGGTGCAATAGCGATTGCTCCTGCTGCCACGCGAGATCCTCCCGTAGCAGCGCTCCCGCCCGGTCGCGCTGCGGTCCGTCGGAGATCGTGTAGGCCAGGTCGCGCCTGACCATCTGGAGAACGGCCTTCCAGGCCTCGCCTGGATGGGGCGATGCCTGCGCCTCCGCCCGTTCGAAAATCGCCAACGCCCCGGCCCAGTCGCTCTCCGCCTCCGCAGCCCGGCCCACCGCATGCATCGCCGTGACCACCGCCCGCTCGCGCTCGTCCGAGGGCGCTTGCCCGGCCACCGCCTCCGCCGTCGCCAGGGCCCGTAACGCGCGGCTTCGGGCCTCGCCCCCCTCGCACACCGCCACCATCACGCGCGAGAAGCTCGTCTGTAGCCGGCTCTGCGTGTCCAGCAAGGCCGGCTGCAACGCCGCGTCCGCCTGCTTCGGGAGCAGGGACCCCATACCGGCATCCGCGGTCTCCAGCAGCTCGCGCGCAACCCGCCGCGTCATGCCGCCGTCCGCCAGGTGCGCGTTCACCGCCCCGATAAGGCTCGCTCCGCTGTCCAGCGCGGCCTGGAAATTCCGCTCCGCCTTCGCGGTCTGCGTCTCCGCCTCTGCCGTCTGCCGTTCGGCAACGCGCGTCTGTTCCTCCGCCCGCATCGTTTGCCGCCGCGCCTCGTTGCGTTGCTGGCTGGCGAACACAGCGGCACCGGCCGCCACCACCAGCAGCGCCGAAACCACGGCAACCGCCGCCCGCGTCCGCCGAACCACCCGCGTTGCCGCATCGGCCCGCGCCTGCTGCGCCTCCGCTTCCAGCCGCAGTTCCCGCTGCGCATGCGCCTCCGCCGCGGCCCGGCGCGCCGCATCGGCAGCCTGCGACCGTGCCACGAAGTCGTGTGCCTCGACACCCAGGCTTTCCGGCCGCCGTCCGGCCAGCTCCACCGCCTCCGCAAGCGGCCGGCCGGCCGGCAGCAGGAAATCGGCATCGTGACCCTCTTGTGCCCATCGGTGCGCCGCGGCCTCAACCCGCCCCCTTGTGCGCAGCGCCTCGCGATCGGCGGCGATGGCCTCCGCCGCCCGCGGCCAGCCAGACAGCAGCGCATCATGCGCCACCCGGATGCGCGTCGCGTCGGAGACGCGCAAGCTTGTCGACGCCGCTTCGGTTCCGACACCCTGCGTATCCGCCACCAGCAGTCGCGCGGCCACGAACGAGTCGACCAGGCGCCGCGCCGCAGGGGTCTCCCCCGCAAGGCTCAGGGGCGCCGCCCTACCGGCGACGACCCCGTCTTCCGTCATCTCCACCAGCGTCCGCAGCACGGCCGGCAGCGCCGCCCTTGCCTCGTCGTCCAGCGCGGCAAGCGTCGCTTCCGCCCGGCGTTCGACGACACCGGGCAGTCCGCCCAGCGCGTCATAGGCCGCGAAGGTCAGCACATTGTCCACGGGATCCCGCGCCTCGAACAGCGCATCGAGCGCCAATTGCAACAGCGGGAGCGCCCCCGGCTGGTCTGCCGCCGTCGTCAGCACCTCATCCAGCGCGGTGCCATCCGCCCGCGCGTCGAAGCGCAGCCCCGCCGCCGCTGCCGGACCGGTCACGATCTCGCTCAGCTCCGTCACCGATGGCGGGAGCAGGTCCAGTTGCGCCCCGGCATCGCGCAGCGCCGTCAATGCCGCAGACGCCTGGAACGGCCCGTACAGGTCGCTGCGCAACGTGGCCACCACCCACACCACACCGGTCCCGATCAGCGCCGTTAGCGCCCGCGCGACCCCGTCCCGCGCATCGGGGGTCGTCAGCGTCTCCTCGAACTGATCCACCATCAACAGCAGCCGGGCCTCGACAGGGCGGTCGAACGACTCCTTCGCCGCAACCGCCGCCGTTGCCCGCCCGAGCGCCAGCCGGACCGCCCGCGCACCGGATTCCGGCGCCGCAGCCAGCAGCGTAGCCAGTTCCGTAGGCGCAGGGTTGTCGCCCAGTGCCAATTCCGGCAGCGCATCGGCGGCATACAGCGCCCGTGCCATCGCGTGCAGCGGCGTGTCGCCTTCGCCAGGCCGCACCACGCAGCACCGCCACAAATCGACCCCCGGTACGGCCCCCGGCTGCATCAGGCGCGGCAGCAGCCCGGCCCGTGCCAGCGACGACTTGCCGGACCCGCTGGTCCCCAATACCAGCAGGAACGGCGTGCCCCGCCGCGCCGCATCGGTCAGCCGCTCCCGCGCCCGCTCGACGGCGCGCCGGCGCCCGAAGAACACTGCCGAGTGCCCGGCGTCGAACGACTGCAGCCCCCGGAACGGCGAGCCCCGTTGCTCGATCGGCCAGGTCACCCCCGCCGTCGTCACCTTGTGCCGCGTCAGCCACTGCCGGATGTGATCCTCGACCAATGTCTCGAACGCGTCGGTATTGTCGAAGCTCTGGTAGGCGGCTGTGAAATGCCCGGTTTCCGTTCGGAACCAGCGGCTCCAGAAAGTTTTGAGCGCCTCGAACTGCGCCCGCTCCATCTCCACCTGCTCGGCATTCAGCAGCACGGGTGCTGTCTTACGATACACCAGCACGTCCGGCGTGCCATTTTGCCGGGCTGCCTGCATGGCATCCTCGAACTCGTACTCCGTGCCCGTCGGTGTTGTCCCGTCCGCACGGCGATAGTCGGGCGGCAGCTCGAACCCCAGCCGCTTCCATAGGATGCAAATGACGAGATCCGTCTCCGAAGGGAGCGGGATCTGGTCTTGGAACGTCTTCGCGGCGGTGTAGTAAGCGCGCTCCCACCGGATCACCTCGAGCAGCCCGCCGCCGATCTCGCCGTTGAGCCGCGTGATCACTCGCTCGACCCGCTCACGCTCCGCAAACACGTCCGACGGAGAGGAAATGAAGATGCGGAAGCGGGATTTGGTCATGGGGGTTCAGCCCTGGAGGCTGCAGCGGTCCAGCAGCAGTGGGCTGCGGCCGAGGTCATCCCAACTATATGGGATCCCGCTGACCAGGACGGGATCGCCCACTTCCATCGCTGCGATGCGGTCGAGCGCTGCGCGTGTCGTCGCCGGCAGCACGCAGACGACCTCGCCCAACGACCCGTTCTCGTCCGGCGCCGCACCCGGTAGGCCGATGCTGATGACCGCGACCTGCTGTGGCACCTGCTGGATCGGCACGTCGCCGAACCAGCGGACGTTCCACTCCGTCCGCGGCCGCACGCGCAGGAACGCCGCCTGCACCAGGATCGGCCGGTCGCGGTGCGCGGCCTCGAACCGGACGGGACCTAGGCGCAGCGCCTCGCGGACCAGGGCGCGGGCCAGCACAGCGCCGGACACGCCGGGCTCCACCACCACCGGCGCACGCGCCCCCACCACGAAGGCACTGCCATAGGCTGGTATGTAGTACAGCCGCACTTCGTCCACCCCGGCCACTGCCACGGGAATGGTTTGATGCTGCCGCGCCGTTGAGATCGGTGTGCTGTTTGCCAGGAACGCATCCTGGTCAGCGACCGCATCGGGCATGGTCGCGGGCATGACGGTCAGCCGGTGGTTGGACCCGGTGCGCAGGCCCATCGCCTCCGAGTCGACCACCACGCCATCGACCAACCGCACGCGCTGGCTGCCGGGGCGTACCCAGGCCGGGCCGTTTGCAGCTGGGGCAGGAGCCGGGACGGCGGCCGGAACAGGAGGGGAGGCAGGGGTTGAGGGGCCGCCCGGCTGGCCGGCGCGGATGCGGGCCAGCGGTGCGAAGCGGCCGTTGGGGTAGAGCACCAGATAGCCCGCGTAGTCCGATTGGAGGCCGCGGGCGGTGATCGCCTTCCACAGCTCGATCTCGGCCGCGGAGTCTGCCCCGGAGCCAGCCTGGGACTGCGCCCATGCGGGCGAGACGGCGACCGCAAGCAGCAGCAGCGCCCAGCGCAGGGTGCGGGCGCGCTTCATCGCACGGTGAACGGGGCCTTCGCCTTCAGCTCGTAGCGCGTCGGGCTGTCGTTGTTGAACAGCGACGTCATCCAGCGTAGCTCGTAGGCGCCAGGGGCGAAGGGTCCGGCCTTCGCCAGGTTCGTGCATGCCCGGGTGTAGCTCATCCACAGCACCCGGGAGGTTTCGGTTGCAGTTCCAGGCTGCGTCACGGGCGTGCCCGCCGGGACGATCACCAGCTGATCGAACGTCGTACCGAAAGGCACCGTGCCGCAGCTCGGCGTGAACTGCTGCCCGACGCGCCCCGCTGCCGGGGTGATGGTGATCTTGTAATCATTGGCTGTATCATCGGCCCCCGGCCCGGGGGTGGCAGCCGGGGCAGCGGCGGGGCCGGAAGCGGGGGGCGGGGCCGCCCCTTGCCCCGCCCGCAGCCGCGCCAGCGCTGCGAACCGACCGTTCGGAAACGCCTGGAGATAGGCGACGAACTCGTCGGGATTCGTGCTGTTCTGGATCGATTGCCAGAATGTCAGGTCCGCGGGGTCCGTCATTGGCTGCGCCTGCGCTGCACCGACCAGCAACCCACAAGCCAGGACCGCCCCGGCCATCATTCGCTTGCCTGCCACAGTCTCGTCTCCCCCTAGAACGTTGCGGTATAAAATGCGTTCCATGGCAATTTACAACCCGGGATAAGGCAAGGTCAGAACCGGTTAACCCGCTTCCACCGCCTTGACCCGCGAGATCTGGATCCACCCCGCGACGTCCGCCAGCATCTCCGCCGCTGTCCTCTCGAAGACGTCTCCGATGTATCGAGCCGCCCCCGCCGCCGCCGGGTCGATCCGCCCCAGGCTGGCCTCGGCCTCGCCCAGCACGGCCACCAGGTGCTCCGACTGCTGCACCATCAACTCCAGCTCCGCATAGGCGCGGAACCCGAACAGCGCCGCCGCGACCGCAGGCAACAACGCCGCCACCAGCCCAGCCTGCTCTGCCCCCTCGCCGAGGTCCGCGGCCAGCAATCCGAGCTTCACCGCGACGAACAGCACCGTCAGCCCGAACATCGCCGCCCCGGCGCGCACCAGCCGCGCCTCCCGCTGCCGCCCGAGCGCAACCCGCGCCTCGTGATAGGCCCGTTGTCCGTGAAGCAGCACCGCAGCCGCGCGGTCCCGCGCCACCGCGAGCGCGTCGCCCGACAGCGCCGTCGCCGGCACTGGCCCGGCCCGCACCGCCGCGGCGAACCGCCACCCGATCCAGTCCAGCCCGCCCTCTCGCGTCAACGCGGCGATCCGCGCCGACGGCAGGCTCCGCCCCACGTATGCCAGCGCAGCCTGTTTGCGGCACAGTTCCGCAAGCAATCGGCACTGGATCAGCCGCGACCGCCAGTCCAGCCGCGTATTCGCCCACACCAGCGCCAGGATGCCCGCCAGGCAAGACGCCTCCATGCTCGCCACCGGCCAATGGTGCTCGATTCGCAGGCCCATCACCGCCGCCAGCAGCGCCAGCGCCGCCAGCGTCAGCACGATCGTGTATGACGACCGGTAGCGGTCCGCATACGCGTTCGCCAGCGCATCCGCTGGCCCATACAGCGCGCCCCAGGACGCCTGCTCAGGATCTGCCGCGATGGCGCCCCGCGTGTCTCTCGCAAGGAGCTGCAACGCGGTCCGATGCGCACGCCACATTAGCCGGTCCGGCAAGCGCAAACCCGCCTCGATGGCCAGCAGCGCCTTCGGCGGCGGACCCGGCGGAGGGGACAGCCCCGCCGCAAGCCATATTCGCAGCGCCGGCCATACCGCATCGCCCTCCGGCACGGGGAACGTGGAAACGCGCCAGAACCGGTTTGTCAGAAGCCGCACCGCGCCGTCTGGAAGAACCCACAGTACCGGCACGCCCAGCTCCAGCGCGGCCGCCACGGTATTGGCCGCCTCTCCCTCCAGGGCTCCCGCAGCCACCAGGACGTCGGTGTTGTGCACGATCAGCTCCGGAACCTCCACTGCTATCCCGGCCCCTTCGGCAACCGGACAGCTGAGCCAGCCCTCCGGCAACGCCGTCACGGCCCCCGTCGCATGCAACAGCCGGCGCAA
The DNA here is from genome assembly GCA_003151425.1 of Acetobacteraceae bacterium. Taxonomy (GTDB): domain Bacteria; phylum Pseudomonadota; class Alphaproteobacteria; order Acetobacterales; family Acetobacteraceae; genus Palsa-883. The sequence goes on along the minus strand of PLXO01000360.1, from coordinate 10,483 downwards.
GGCTGGACGGTCGCGAGATGACGGTAAGGCCCCGGCGAGACAGCCCAGCACTGTACTCAGGGCCTTGCCATCCGCCGCACCGACCAAGCCCACCCGAACGGCAACGCCCTCCAAGTGCTGCATCCGCGTCCTCCCCGCCTCAGCACCTATTCTGCCGTATCGCCGACGCCGCGCAACCCGTTGAACGGACCGAGCGAAGCTGGCACGTTCTGACCCCTCGACGAGGATGCGCGCAGTGGCGACGAACCAGGCACCCGAACGGCCCCACCGACCTGCCCTGACGCTACAGATCGGGACGACCGGCCACCGCACCTTGCCGAATGCAGACGGCGCTGCGCTCCAGGCCCACGCCACCACCTTGTTCCGCGACGCCGCTGCCGCCGTGGCCCGGCTGCACGCGGTCGACCAGGCCTCGCCCGCGCCTGTCTTCGCTGCCAGTCCACCCCTGCTCCGCTGCCTTTGCGGCCTGGCCCCCGGCGCGGACACCATCCTGGCTGAGGCCGCCATCGCCCAGGGCTGGGCCTTGACCGCCGTGCTTCCCTTCGCCCGGCTCGAATACGAGCGTGATTTCGCGGCCGCGGATGTCCCCCGCTTCCAAACGCTCCTGCACCAGGCCACAATCGTCGCAGAGCTCCCTGGAGACCGAACCCGCGGCGGTGAACCCTATGCCGATATCGGCCGCCAGATCGTCGAGCAGAGTGACATCCTCCTTGCCATCTGGGACGGCCGGCCCCCGCGCGGGCCAGGCGGCACCGGAGACGTCGTGCAGCAGGCCCAGGACCGGGGGACTCCCGTGGCCGTGATCCCGGCCGCCGGCGCAGCGTCCCTCGCCTGGCTGGACACGCCTCCGGGTGGAGACTTCATCGACGCCATCGTCGCAACTGCCGTCCTGCCTCCGGCCGACCACTCCGGCTTTCCCCAGGCCTACTACGATGAAATCGTTGCACCCGCGCCCTGGGCCGCCACCGCCGTCCGCTGGTTCGAACGCGCCGTGCTCGCCGGTGCACCCCGCCCGCCGGTTCAACCGCCTCCGCCGACAGCCGCGGAATCAGCAGCAGCCCCCGCGTCCCTGCCAGCCGACGCGCCGGAGCACCAGGTCGAGGCTGCCTTCGCCGTGGCCGACCGCCTGGCCGGCCACTATGCCGCGCGCTACCGGGCTGCCGGACTTATGCGCTACGGCCTTGTGATCCCGGCCACACTCGGCTCGTTCATCGGCAATTTCGGCCCCGGCTGGGCCGCTCCGTTCGGCTACGCCCTGCAATTCGCTTCGCTCATCGCCGTTCTGGCCTTTTCCGCCCGCAGCAACTGGTCGCGTGACCAACGGCGTTTCATCGCCTATCGCGCACTGGCTGAGTACCTGCGCAACGCCCGGCTGTTGATGCTCCTCGGCGCTTCGATCGCCCCCCCGCGTGTTCCCGCACACCAGGAGCGCGTGGCCGACTGGGCTGGGTGGTATGGCCGCGGCATTCTGCGCCAGGCCGGCCTGCCCGGCCGATTTTCCGATGCCGCAGTCGTCGCCCGGGCCCGCCATGCCATCCGCGCCGCTGCGTGGGACGAGATCGCCTTCCTTCGCGGCCGCGCCACCCGCTTCAGCGCCTTGGCCCGCCGGCTCCGCCTCATTGGCATCTCGCTTACGATCATTGGCTTCGCGCTGGTCGCCATCCATGCCGCGATGCTCTTCGTCGGCGGCGGGCCCGGCGTCATCCATATGCTCAACGAGTTGGCCCTCGTCCTGCCGGCGATGGCCCCCGTCTTCCTGGGCCTACTGGAGTTTGGCGACTACGGCCGCCTGTCCACTCGCTACGCCGCCGTCGCCGCCGAATTGGAGGCCGGCGTCACCGCCCTCGACCGCGCCGCCCCCAGCCGGGGCGGTGTGCTGTCCGTCGCACGCCGCATCACCGATGTCATGCTGGCCGAAGGCGCCGACTGGCAGTTGCTGATCAAGGCCAGAACCATGTCCGCGTTCTGACCCCGGGGAGGAACCATCATGGACCACATGCACGCCGGCCCGCGGCGCCTGCTCGCGATCGATGGCGGCGGCATCCGCGGCCTGATCGCGATCGAGATCCTCGAGGCGGTTGAGCGCTCCCTGGCCAGCCAACTCGGCGCCGGGCCCGACTTCGTACTGGCCGACTGGTTCCACTACATCGCCGGCACCAGCACCGGCGCCATTATCGCGACCGGACTTTCGCTCGGCATGAAGGTCGACCAGCTCCGCCGCTTCTACATCGAGCAGGGTCGCGCCATGTTTGGCCGTGCCCGCCTGCTGCATCGCATCCGTTATCGGTTCGAGGGCCGACCGCTCGCTGACGCCCTGCGCGAGGCGTTCGGCGCCGAACGCACCCTGGGCAGCGCGGACCTCCGCACCCTCCTCCTCGTCGTGCTGCGCAACGCCACCACCGATAGTCCCTGGCCCCTGAGCAGCAACCCAGCCGCCCTCTACAACGACCGCGCCCTGCCCGACTGCAACCTCGACCTGCCGCTGTGGCAGATCGTCCGCGCCAGCACCGCCGCACCCACCTTCTTTCCGCCCGAGGCCGTCAAGGTTGGGCCGCGGCGCTTCCTGTTCGAGGACGGCGGCGTCACGCCCTACAACAACCCGGCGTTCCTGCTGTTCCTCATGGCCACGACCGCGCCCTATCGCCTGCAATGGCCGACCGGCCCGGACCGCATGCTGCTGGTCTCCGTCGGCACAGGCACCGTCCCCCAGGACGGCGCGGGCTTGCGCCCCGGCGGCATGTCGTTGCTATTCGAGGCGGCCGCCGTGCCGAAGGCGCTCACGTTCGCCGCCCTGAACCAGCAGGACCTGATGTGCCGCATGTTCGGCGCGACCCTTGCTGGCGAATCGCTGGACGGCGAGGTCGGAAGCCTGGTCGACCCCTCGGGCGACGCCGGCGCCAGCGGCCTGCCGCCGTTGTTCAGCTACGTCCGCTACAATGCCGAACTCACCCGCGCCGGCCTTGGTGCGCTCAATCTCGCGGAGATTCAGACCGCCAGCATCCAGCGGATGGACAGCGTGCTGCACATTGACGACCTTCGCCGGGTCGGCGTCGCCGCCTCGGCCCAGGTCCGGCCCGAGCATTTCATCCGGCACCTCTAACGCTGGCTCTACTGCACCCGGGTGATCTGACCCTCGTCGGACGTCAGCGTGTTGCGGTCCTTGATCTGCACCGTCATTCGCGTCTCATCCAGCTTCAGCGGGCTGCAGTTCCCGCCGGCCTTGTTGCAGAGTTGCTGCGGGCTCCATTGCTGCGGCGTCAGCAGCAGGTTGTAGGTTCACGGCTTCGCCGTGGCCTCAGCCGACCACCGGCCGACAACCCCGATCACGACGTGCTCGGCGTTCGGGATCGTGACGTCGTGCCGGGCCCGGTACGTGCCATCGGCACTGGCCTGCACAAGGATATCGTCGCTGACCCCCTTGTCGTCCGGCGTTTTGAACCGCCACGTACCCTCCAGGAATGCCGCGACGTTGAACGTTGAGACGGGCGGCGGCGCGGGGGCATTGGCCGGCGTATCGACGGGCGTTGGCTTCGGCGCCGCCTCGCCGGCCACCGGCCCCTGCGTGCCCTCGTGCTTGGAGAACGTCAGCAGGACCCAGGCCACCATGTCGTAGCATAGCGTCACCGAGCCATCGTTCGGATTGTAGAACGCGTTCGGGTTGCCGCACTCGCGCACGACAATCTGCGTGTCCCGCGGCAGGACGTACAAGTCCGATAGCAACTTGGCCGCAGTCTCCAGCATACGCGACCGTTGCAGGAAGGTCTGCAGCGGGGCCCACCCGGGATCCTTCGGTGGCTGATACGCCACCGTCACCCGCTTGCCCGGTGTCGCCGGGTCGAGCTCGCCGGGCATGACCGGATCGACGCCGCGCCGGCGGTGGCTGCTCAGCAGCTTGTCCCATGCGGCATGCCGCTTGCGCTCGTCCTCGATGCAGCGGGCGCGCGTGCGCTCCGGGATGCCAGTCTGCTCCATGACCGGCTCGAACCCACGCGGGGACGCGCCGTATAGCATGCACATAATACGGCCGAAGCGGGCCCGGTCGGGCGCGTGCTCGTCGAACCAGTCGGGCTGGTCACCGCTGCCCGAATCCTCGGCGCTGTACCACCAGAACTTCGCCATCGCCAACGCCATCGGCCCGGCCTGCTCCGGCATGTCGCGCATGTTGTCGACGAACACCATGGCGGCGAACTCGTCCGCCACGTCCTCCTCGGGGCCGGTGGCCGGCAGTTTCAGCTCGCCGATCATGAAATGCCCGAATTCGTGCGCCAGGATGCCCATCGTGGCGCCCAGCACATTCGACGCCAACGGGTCCAGCTGCAGCACCGGCCAACGACGCCCTTCCGCGACGGGGGTGGGCGTTGTGCGGTTGGGCGGCGGGACACGGTCGTCGTTGCCGGCGCTCGGCGCTGGGCGGCCGGGCACGCGATCGTCGCCGGCACCGCGCGGCACGACTTCCTGGCCGAATGCGAAATCGCGGACCGTGAAGCGGCCAGGCCCGACCGCCACGATACCGACGGGGTTGTTCGGCGGTGCTGCATCGTTGCTGGCCATGCCATACCGCGCGACCTCAACCCCGTTCGCCAGCATCGTCGTGATCCCGCCATGCTCGCTGATCTGCAGCAGCTCGCCCTCGGCGTGAGGGCCGCCCGGGATCGGGATCCGCTTGATCTCGGCAAGGCCGATCGCCTGCCGAGCCACGATCGCGATACTCTTGTCCGGCGTGACCACCAGCGCAGACCAGCGTGGAAATTCGTCGCGAATGTTGTAGATAAGCCCCGCGGCCGCGCCGTCCAGCCCGGTCGCCTGCGCCCGCACGCCGACAGAACGGCCAGCCGCCCGATCGCCCTGCCAGGCCGTATTGTAAAATCGAATCGCCCCTGCGTCCTCGACGTCCGACAGAACGAGGCGACCACGCTCGATCAGTACGCTCCAAGGTCCGGACATGCCCACGTTAATGGTCGGGGCGAGCGGCCCGACCACGGTGCCGAGATCCTGCGCTCGGGCAGCGGCGGAGGCCAGCATTGCCCCGACCAGGACAATCGCGGCGATCAGGACACCTGACAACGTAAGGCGTTTGGATGAACACACGGGCTTATTCCCTCCGGGGGCTCAGAGGGAACTGATATAGGATAATGCAATGTTAATGTCTATGATGCCGATCGGCAGTGGGCTTGCCACGAGGTCGGCAGCAAGGGACTGCTCAACACGAAAGCGCTGGACATCCGCGCCTCCCGGATCATGAGGGATGTCGTCCTGGGCATGTTGATGGCCTGAGTGTAGCCCCGACCTTAGCCATACCTGCATAGAGATTATAGGAAAGGGGGAGACAGGAGTGTGAAGTACCCGTGGTTGGCTGACCACTAAGCGTGGCCTGCACATTTGCAACGATAGAGGGACTGGCGCCAAAGGATTGGAGTAAATAAACGATAGCTGATATTTGGGTACTAGTGAGAGAAGAGGCTTGGGCGATGCCAGCGGCACCTGCTAGTGAGATAGCAACAGCTGAACCGACGATCCAACGAACAAGCTTAGGATACATATAAATTCGTTCGAGAGCTTGTTAAATGATAATATAGATCTCTATTACGATGCAATATTACTACTTCATTGTAGGAAGTCCAGTCTCCATGGATTGGTAGTAGTGGATATCTACCGCAAGGTGGTTGCGCGGGGTTGAAGAAAAAGAAGGTCTCGCCAGAGCGAGACCTTTGGGATAACCCCTATGAGTGCGTGTAGCCGTCTGGCTCGATGCCGACCACCATGCCGCAGAAGCGGATCATAGCGACCTTCGGCTCTCCGAACATCGGGAACACCCGATGCCGGAAGTGCCAGTAAGACGGTGAGCCGTCTGGATTGCCCTTGTAGAGCTGGTAGATCGCTTTGCGCTGGACCTTATTGAGCGTCATCGGTTGCCTCCTCGCTAGTCGAAGGAACGCCAGAATCCTCGGCCTCTACGTGCTCGCCGGTCCGACTTGACGTGGGCAGTCGTGATCCCAAGTGCCTTCAATTCGCGCCCGATCTCGTCGCGGCAAACGCCAATTGCCTCAGAGATGTACGAGAACGTGCGACCTTTCCTGCGAAGTTTGATGATTAAGGCGACCTCGTTCTCCATCAAGGTAAAGCGACGCGCTTCTTGGGCCGCTGCCAGCTTGCGGCGGTGCTCGGGCCAGCGCGGGTCGGTAGCGACGTACGCTCTCTGCGCATCCGACAATTTTTTGCGTTGATCCGTGCTCGTTGGAGGACGCCTGGGCGGCCGCCGGGCTTGCTGGTCGGTGACGGTCTGAGTGGAGGACATCACTTGCCCCCCTCGTCTTCCGACTTATACGGCGACATGTGCCGTGCGCCGCACACGGGGCAATCGTCGTCGACTTGGCACTCCCACAAGTCGCTCCACTCATGGCCGCATTTTTCGCACCAGTAGAAGTTTCTGAACATCAGATAACTCCCGCCAGCACCAGCGCCGACTTCATGCTGTTGGTCCGGCACTCCTCGCAAAACCCGCGGTCTTGGTCGGGCTCCATTTCGGCCGTGTAGTTGCAATCGGGATTGCAGCAGATTGCCGGGCTGACGCTGTCAGTGATGCACGCCGCCAGCAGCTCGGTTACGTTGGTGTAGCCCTCTATTTCCAAGAGCTTTTGGAGTTTGGTCACGGACACCTCCTGTGTTCTGTCCGCTCTTCATTCTACCTCCAAAAGAAAACCCCCGCTTTCGCGGGGGTGATCTCTTTTCCTCTTCCGTCGCCGCGTCTGACCTCGTCGCATCATCGGGTAGTCCCTCCTCTTGCTGCTGCCGTTGACCACAACATGGCGAAGAAAACTTGGAGTTTCTACGTTCGCTATGGGGAACGATGGCGAGAAACGGAGGCTATGAGAAGCCATGAGTAACGATCACATTTTCGCCCGATGCGTTTTTTTCGTGCTATATACCCGCCATGGCATTCACACGCATCCGCACGATCAAGGGCCGGCAGTATCGCTACCTCGAAGAGCGTTGGCGCGAGGGCGGGAAAGTGCGCTCACGCTCAACGTCCCTCGGGCCGGCTAGTGGTGATGGTGAGCAGGGCTTCATTCGTCGGCAATTCCCTCGATCACATGGTATCGATTGGGATGCGATCGAACGACAGGAGCTCGCCCGGATGAAGGCCGACGATGAACGCCGCGCGGATTTGCTCCTGACACTGTATCAATCCTACGGTCTGAAGCTAGGTCCACCTACCCCGGTTCCTGAGGAGAAGATTGCTGCTCCGGTTGATCGGCCCTCCGAGCAGGCGATGCCCGCGTCAGAGGAGGTTGAGGTGGCACAAGAAAATACCTCGCCGGGCGGCGAGGTTGAGAGTCAATGAGTTTCTAGGCCGGTTATCCCCTTCGCGTCCATCACGTCCGTGAGGTTTGTGAGTGCGTCGCGGGTGATCGGAGTGAGCGAGGCAATAACATTCTCGATACCGTCCTCGGAGTATCGCAGTGCGTCGATCGGATGCCAAACCAGGTGCAGGTCTCTTTCCTCCGTGACCATGTGCAGACCGAAGAAAAATGGGACAATAAGGCCCTTTGGGTATTTCAAATCGGGCGACTCGCCTTTCAGCGCGATACCCACGAAGCCCATAATCGTCCCCTCGATGTCGCACAGCGGCATCGAAAGCCGGCCGCCTAGCGCGCCGGTAGCGCAGTAGCCGCCTCCCCACGCCTTGATGGTCTCGCCGGATACACCGCAGTCCTTCAATGCCTCGTGGTTCGGCTGTAGACGTTTCCGATAGGCCAGCGCGTCAAAGCGGCCTGTGCCCTCGGGGTTGGATTCCTTGGGCGGTTCCTGGGCCTGTTGAGTACCAATGAGACCGAAGTGTTTGGCAATCTCGTTTGCTGCCGGGAGCGGCCCGTCGAACCGCCGCATGCGGCGAACCAACTCGATGGCGTCTCCTCCGCGTTTTGGGAACTTCTTGCACTCAGGGCAGAAGCACACATAGCGGTTCACGCTTGGCGTGACAACGAAGTGGCGTGGATCGGTGCTTTGGCTTATTGGGCAGCAGGCTCGCAAGCCGTCCTTATGGGCCATAAGCTTGATGCCAAGCATCTGCTCGGCTACTTGTTGAATGGTCACCTGCTTATTGAGCCTGTCGAATGACAACGCGTGTTCTCCCACTGGAACCTCCACGGTTAGGAGCTACTGGCAGGATTATACCATTCCTACTCCAGACCGAGTTCTTGAAGAATGCCGAAGTCTGGATACCCGACGCGCTTCCACGGTGTGGTGAGCATTGAACCATCGGCTGGCGGGAAGCTCTCGAAGGATGCAAAGTCAGCGATGTTCTTAAATAAGAACATCTTCGAACCCTTGCCGTTGGTCGTCTTCTCCACCTCTCGCATGATGCTGCGCATACGCGCCTCACTGATGGTCACCCACGGGATGAAGGCGTTGGGGATGCCGTAATGCGCAGCGTAACCGTCGTCAGCTGCCAAGGCGCGAGCGGACTGTATGTGCCGTTGAATGGATGATGCAATGTAGTCGGATGGATCGAGCGACTCGGTGTGGCGATCGAATTCGATGCCGGGAAAGAAAATCTGTGCCTTTGGCTTTGAGGGATTGGTGAATCCGAAGGGCTTCCAATCGTGCTTGACGTAGGTAGCTAGTTCCTTATGACGCTTCTGTCCCCCAGCGACGTAGTGATACATGAAGGTGATGGGGATCTGGAACGGCGTCTTCGATTGGCGTGTCGAAGCGGGACAATGCTTGCTGTTGCAAATCGCTTCGTGGCTGTAGAAGTTAAGATCGGAACGCTCCATTGCTCCGAGAGCGAAGGATGCCGCCGTAATGCATACACCGAACTCGTGCTTGAACTCCTCGCTCGTCGGATGGGTGGGACGATAGCGGCCGTGCGCAGTGAGCACCTCGCGACCTTGCTCAGTGAGCTGGTAGACGGCGGGACGATAGCGGGCGTTGGCCGCATGCCAAGATGAGGCCGGACAGTCAATCACCTTCGCCTCATGGCGCAGAATGGTTAGGCGGTTCTTGATGTATTGCGGATGAGCGTCATGCAGGAAAGCGGCAATGTACGTGCTTGGCAGGTACTTGTAGGTCTGAAGAAGGCCGAGAATGTCCAGGTCGTTGCGCGTGATGCGGAACGACACACCCTTTGACGCCACGGAGAAGCGACTGCGCTTGGCTACGGTTTGCATACGGCATGGATTGGAAACCCAGATGTAATCGTCAACGGTGGTAGTGAGTAACGGCGAGCAGCGGTGGCGTGTGGTGAAATGCCGTGTGCAACGCTCAACTTATTGTATCACGGCTCCCAATCGCCGGTCGGCTGGGTCCGCTTGCTTGCGTCAGGATCTATGGGCTTGGCCCGCTGCGCGCGTGCGCGTGGCTTTTCCTGCGGGTCGGGCGCAGCTGCGTCATTCGCAGGTGGTGGGGGTTTCGGAAGCTCGGCCGCTTGCGGTTCCGTTATGCTGGATCGGGCGCGCCGCTGCTCTGCCGGCGCGGCGTAGCGTGCCCGCATCTGCGCTTGTATTTGCGCATACTCCGAGGCGGTCATCCGCTCCATGCTCTCCAGCGCATCTGGTGGCACGCGCACTTCAATGGCCTGCTGGGTCTGTCTTCGTACAAAGCAGGCGAACGTGCCGCGCGTCTTACTGGCTATAAACTCTGGCTCACAGCGGAATATGCGCGAGAGGTATTGCGCGTCTGTCTCGTTGCCTCCGGCAAAGCGCACGCCGACATTAGCTAGTGCATCTCTCACGTTAGAAGATTCGATGTTCTGTAATCGCTGATGAGCAAAGATCATGCCCACTTTGCGCTTGCGGGCTTTGTCCATGAGCTTCGCTGCGTTGTCGTCATTGGCGATATAGTCCTGGCATTCGTCGATGTAGCAGAAGACAGGTAGCGCGCTTTCCCCACGCATCTCCGCCGCTTGGAGAAGTTGGGCGATGAAGAACCTACCGAAGAGCTGGCAGGCGTCATGCCGTAGGAACTCCAAGTCGCTGTTGATGAGGATGACCTTCGGCTCCTGTAGCTCCGTGGCCATATTGAACTTGCCGCGCTCGTTGAGGAACATTCGGCGGAAGGTCGGATTGCGCAGCATGCCCATAAGCCGCCTTGTGAGGGCTTCTTTGGTGACGTTGGTGCTCTGTGACCTTGGAGTGAACGAGGATTCGAAGTAGTCACGGCAAGTCTGGTCTACTTCATTGAGATATTCACGATATGCGTCGAGCCCGTTAGGTTTGAGGATGTCGACAATGGTTTGGATGGTTGCGCCAGGGATAACGAAGCACAGCTCCACGATGTAAGAGGCTGACCCGGAATGACCTCGGAATATTCTACCGAGTCATTTCAATGAGGTAGCCGATGTCTGGGCGCCTTGGCGATCTGCGGGGTTGCGTGATTTCAGTGGCTACGATTCTCTCGGGTTTGCGAAAACACCGAGGAGTCACGTCAAGGCCTGGACTGAAATCACGCGTGCCAAGTATCGGCGCGACGGGCTGCGCTATGC
>PLXO01000055.1 GCA_003151425.1 Acetobacteraceae bacterium | reverse complement strand
GGGGTCCAGGGGGCAAAGCCCCCTGGCGGGTTTCAGGGCGGAGCCCTGACCTTCCTTCTGTCACCCATAGGCGGCGCGGCGCGCGCGTTGGCGGGATCGCCAGTCGGTGTGCAGCGCCAAGGCGACGGTCAGCGCCATGAACACGGCCGCGCTGTAGAAGATCCAGCGCGGCGCCTCGCCGTCCATGATCCAGCCGCCGAGCATCGGTCCGATTGCTCCGCCGGCGTTAAATCCGGTGGTGACGATGCCGAAGGCGCGCCCGGCGGCACCTGGCGGGGCGGCGGCGCGGACCATCATGTCGCGCGAGGGGGCGATCATGCCGGACAGGAACCCGGCGGCGGCCATTGCGAGCACCAGCAGGACGGCGCCGAGCGGGACGCTGGCGATCGTCAGGGTGACCAGCGTGGTGACGGCGAAGCAGGACGCGGCCACCTCGGCGTGGCGACGCGTAAGATCGGCGATGAAGCCGCCGGCCAGGACGCCCACCGCCGTTGCGGCGAGAAAGGCAGAGAGCGCGGCGTTGGCCAGCGGCAGGGGCGTCGCATACAGCGCCGCCAGCGCCACCACCGAGAAATTGGTGATCATGCCGCCGGACAGGTTGAGCAGGGCGAAGAACACCGTCAGGCTCAGGATCGCCGGCGAATAGAGGTCGCGCAGCGCTGGCTCCGGCGTGCGCTCGGACGGCTTCATGGCGCGCTGGGCCGGCGCGTGACGATCGAGCCAGGACGCGCCGAGCAGCGGCAGCGCGACAATGGGGCCGATCGATGCGCCCGTTGCCAGCGCCGCCTGCAGCCCGGCGTGGGCGCTGACCAGCAGCATGACGGGCGGCGCGATTGCACCGCCGAGAAAGCCCGCGAAAGTGTGCCAGGAGAAGGCCCGCCCGACGCGCGCCGGGTCGGTGACCGCCGCCAGCAGCGCATAGTCGGCCGGGTGATAGACCGCGTTGGCCACCCCGCCGAGGACGGCGGCGGCAAGGATCGTCGGGTAGGTCGGATGCAGGGCAATCGAGCCGTAGGCGACGCCCGACAGCAGCAGCCCGCCGATCAGCACGCGGCGCGGCCCGAGCCGGTCGGCCGCGTAGCCCATCGGCGTCTGCGCGCAGGCAGAGACGACGTTGAGCACGGTGATCGCCAGGCCGAGCTCGATGTAGTCGACGCCGAGCCTCGCCTTCAGCAGCGGGAACAGCGGTATCAGCACGAGGTAATGGAAATGGCTGACCAGGTGCGCGGAGCAGATCAGCGCCAGCGCGCGATACTCGTCGCGCTTGGTGGTGCGGTTCGTGGGCGCGCTTTGACGTTCCATCCGGGGCGGATGTTAATGGGCGGCGACGCCAGCGACAAACGCGTCGGGCTGGGGGGTGGCATGCCAGGGGGTGGGATGCCTGGGGGATGGGATGCCGGGGGGTAGGATGCCAGGGGGTAGGATGAACGACGCGACGGTGGCGCTGCGCCCGGAGACGGTGCTGGCGGAGATGCGCAAGAACGGCGTGACCGACGTGGTGTGGCTGCCGGACAGCGAGACGAACTGGCTGTTCCTGCTGATGCAGGCCGAGCCGGGGCTGCGGCTGGTGGGGGTGTCGCGCGAGGGGCACGCGTGCTCGATCGCCTCGGGGCTGCACACGGGCGGGCGGCGGCCGATGATCCTGATCCAGAACACCGGGCTGATGGAGTCGGGGGATTCGATCCGAGGCTGGCTGCTGGGGATGAACGTTCCGGTGGTGATGATGGTCGGGTATCGCGGCTGGACGCGGCATGGGGTGAACGCCGACAGCGCGGCGACGTATACCGAGCGGTTCCTGCACGCGTTCGACCTGCCGTTCTACCTGGTGGAGAGCGATGCGGACGCGGGGCGCATCTCGATCGCGTTCGCCGAGGCGGAGCGGCGGCGGGGCCCGGCGGTGGTGCTGGTGGGCAGAGTATCACGGGTTCAACCGGTGAAGGGGAGTTGCCTGTCATTGCGAGCCGCAGGCGAAGCAATCCCCATCCAGTTGTGCGCTTGGCTGGGGATTGCTTCGCCTGCGGCTCGCAATGACAGCGTGTCTGGTACGCAATGACAGCGTGTTGAGGGGGACCGACGACATGATGCATACGGCGGACGCGCTGCGGGTGTTCCTGGCGCATCGCGGCGATGCGATCGTGGTGCCGGGGCGTGGCGGGCGGCACTGGGTAAAACTGTCGGAGCGGCAGGCGCTGGATGTGCCGCTGGGCGATCCGGCGATGGGCGGGCATGCGGGGTTCGCGCTGGGGTTGGCTCTGGCGCAGCCGGGGCGGCGCGTGGTGCTGTTCGATTCCGAGGGCGATCTGCTGATGAGCCTGGGCATGCTGCCGACGATTGCCGAGCAGGGGCCGGCGAACTTCTATCATTTCTTGCTGGACAACGAGTGCTACGCGACGACCGGCGGGCAGCCGGTGCCGAATGCGAAGGGCGTGGCGTATGACGCGATCGCGCTTGGAGCGGGGTATCCTCGGGCGTTCGCGTTTGCGGAGGTGGGGGCGTTTGAGGGGGCGCTGCCGGGGATTCTGGGGGCGCCCGGGCCGGTGTTCGTTGCGCTGAAGGTGCTGCCGGAGGTGGAGAATACGCCGATCGGCGGACGGGTCCGGTGGAACCCGCGGACGCGGGATCGGGTGATCGCGGATTTGCGGGGGGAGCTGGGGGTGGTTGGGTGAGTTGGGGGGATCGCGCGCGCAGCCTTTTGACGTCCGCGAAACCAGAGGGACCGCCCGATGATCTGGGCGTAGATCACGGAAATATCTCTGAAGATTGACCCATTGAGAGAGTTAATGTAAGCTGACATTGGAAAGGGCGCCCTGCCGGATGGAGCGTGGAAGTAGCAATGCCAGAGCACCCGATTAGCCACTCAGCCGACGAGGGAGCTGACGAGTTGCCGCTCGACGAGAACTTCGTTGAGCAGGCCGAATACATCTCGGAAAAGAAACTCTTGGAGATCAGCGCAGATCACCCAGACGAAGAGAGCATCGTTCGCCGGCTATCCGTCGGAGGCGCGAAGCTCCTCGTTGGACCCCGCGGTTGTGGAAAAACCACACTGATGCTGAAGGCATATTACGGATTGCTAAGGAGTGACGAGGCGAACACCCTCCCAATTTATGTTAATTTCAAACTTTCTTTGAAATTGGAACCGCTGTACGCAAATACGCCAAACGCCGCCTTCTGGTTCAGAATGTGGTTAAATCTTAAGATATATGAGGGGCTGCTTGAAAGCGTTCATCAGTCTCATAGATATCACCTTTCTGACGGATTACTGACCCGACCCGACGCGGTCGCCATGTTGTCTGCCATAGAGTCTGGGAAGCTTGATGCCAAAACTGAGCCGGAATATTTCACCATCGACGATCTGACTAGTAGCATAAGTAAAGTTCTTAGTACAAATCGCCTTATCCGATGCGTGTTGTTGCTGGATGATGCCGCTCACGCTTTTTCGCCACGGCAGCAAGAGGATTTCTTCGAGTTTTTTCGACAGGTCAAAAGTAGGGAGATATCACCAAAGGCGGCTATCTATCCTGGTATAACGGCCCACTCTCCTACGTTTCACGTCGGGCACGATGCGGAACAAATTGACGCCTGGGTAAGACCAGACCGTAGCGCATACGTGGAGTTCATGCGCACAATGGCCATCAAGCGGTTTGGAGGTACACTTCCCAAGGCGTTGTCCGCTACACCCCAGGCCGTAGAGTTCCTGTCTTTTGCTGCTTTCGGAATTCCCAGGTCCTTCTTGAACATGCTTAGAACGATCTACCATGATGAGGCCTCCCTATCTACCTCTGGATCTGCCATAGACAGGCGCAAGCTCCTAGACATCGCAAAGCAAGGCAGAGAGCTTTCTCACAACGTTTACGAGTCTTTGTCCTACAAGTTGCCTGCCTATAAATCCTTCGTGGAATCGGGGCAGAAAATATACCAGAGAATTATAAACATCATGAAGGACTTCAATAGGGAAAAGCCTGACAACAATCAAGGTCTGGAGGTGGGTTTGCGGCGTCCAATACGACCTGAGATCGAGAAGGTTATTGGCTTTCTTCAATACGCCGGCCTACTGATGCCGGTCGGTGAAAACAGCCGCGGTAACAAAGGTGTATTTGAACTATATATGGTCCATTTCGGTGACCTAATTACCGACAACGCTATCATTGGGCGCCGCACCAAAAGTGTACCGTCCTTCGTGACCGCGTTCACCGCGCAGACACATCAAGCGTGGCCGAGGGTCAACCCTGACAGTCTCGCGAAGCCCGAGCAGTTCCCCGTTCTATTCCGCCTCACGTTGCCTCATTGCCTGGTTTGCGGCGCTGAGCGCGCCAGCGAGGACGCTAAGTTTTGTCAGAATTGTGGAGCACAACTCAAGACGACCTCATTGTATGACGAGTTGGTCAACCAGGACATATCCGTCCTTCCGCTCAGTAGGCGGATTGTGACCAGGATAAAGGGCAACTCGACCATCCGGAAGATAAAGGACATATTAATCGATACCGATCGCGTGAACCTGAGAAGCATTCCGTTCATTGGACCGGTGAGGGCGACCAACATCGCAAATTGCGCTGAAGAGTACCTGGCCTGACAATGGATATCGCAGATTATGTCAATGACCTTCCCCCCAGCAGCCGGTTAGGATCGCTCGACGACTTCCTACGCGAAGAGGCACTTGCCTCGCCGGTGGATATGTATCAGCGCAGCATCACCCAAATATTGCGTTATGGGACGCGGGAGCGCCTCTTAGAGTCAGATTTCCTTGGGCGACTTCTTGTCATCGGTATTGTTTCGGCCACGGAGGCATATTTTAGAGCCATACTGTCCTCGTGCATAGAGGTTTGTCCCGTTGCCCAATCGATAGCGTCCGAGAAGACGATCAACCTAGGCGGGCTGCTTTGGCATGGTCGGGCAGGCTTTAGCAGAAGCGCTTTTGAACACGCAACCTTTACCTCTAAGGACGAGCTTACTCGGGCTTGCAAGCAGTATCTTGGAATTAACTTGGATGACAGAATTTTCCGAGATTTGCTGGATCAATTCGAGGTTGTCTGCCAATTGAGACACGGAATAGTACACGGTGATGGGCTGCTTCCTGGGAGAAACGCGGTTCAGCTCGACATAAAGCGGTACAAGAAACCTGTACGCATCACTGTTGGGTACGGACGACTGCAAGCTGTCGCAGCAGTTGTTAGCACACTAGTTATGACATTAAACCGCCAAATTTTCCTAGAAATGTGCAAACGTTGGGCCGTTGACGGGCGGCGCAGAGCGGATTGGGAACCGTCATCGGAGAAGCGAAGCTTTGGCGTTATTTGGAATATTTTTCATTGTAAAGAAGAAGCCAAGAGAAAAGTAGGTCGAACCACGATCACTAAATCGAACTGTTTGAGTGCGATTAAAGCTCTCTATAACATCTGACAACCCCCTTGGGGGCAAAAGATGCTCAGCTGCACGTCGTTCGCGCGGTGTGCCCCGCTTCATTCAGTGATAGCCCGCCACATCGACATCGGTCGCCTTGCGCCCGCCCTCGCGCCCCCCGTGCAGTCACCCTGGCCACCATCAGGGCTCCTACCCCCGATCAGGGGTTCGTCGGCCGCCGTGAGGTGTGGCGGACGCGCAGAATGCGAACGACGTCACCGACAATGCGATAACGGATGATGTAGGGATAGGCCGTGACCAGTTCCCTCTTGTCGGTACCCGGCACCGGCCGACCGCGATGCGGGAACGTCACCAGGCTGTTGCTCGCCGCGACAAGACCTTCCGCCAACGCGCGAGCCGCCCTCGGATTAAATTGCTCGACATAAGCGCGGATGAACCGAAGATGAGCCAGCGCGGTATTCGACCAAACGACTTTGGTTAACGACGCTCCGGCTTTGGACAAGGCAGCTCCTCAGGCGTGCCCCATGATTTGAGCCATTCGACCACTTTGTCATGGGGGACGAACTGCCCCGCCTCGATCTCAGCCTCAGCCACCGCATCAAGGCGCGCTTCCTCCGCCTCATCCGGTTCAATGTCGAAGATCGATTTCGTCTCAGTGTCGGCCATGCGCACCTTCCTCTGACTCGGGCCTATAGCACAGTTCAGACCGGGTTACAGCAGGGATAGCCCCCGGGCACTCGGCCTACGCTATTTCCAGCCGGTCGTTCTGGGAGAACGGATCAATCTCGATACGCAGCTTCCGCACAGTCGCCGTCGGGACCTTCCGGCGCTCGACCAGACGCATCCGGACAAAGCCAACGGCCTCCAGCTTCGCCAGCGTGCGGGTCAGATTGGGTTGCGCCCGGCCGGTCATCTCCGCCAGCTCCGAGATCGAGCGCGGCTTGCGGTCGCGGATCGTCGCGAGCAGCTCGCGGTTTGCCGGGGTGAGCAGCCGCATCAGGGCGTCGATCGAGTCGAAGCTGGGCATGGCGGCATCCCTGGGCGCGGGCCGTTCCCCGCGCGCCACCTCCATCATCTCCCGTTTCAGGCTTTCATGGCCCTGAATCCTGTATTCAGTCATCCTTACCTCCCGCCTCACTGGTCAAACCTGGGCATGACGTGCTGAGGAGCCTCGGGCCCGACGTGCTGAGGCGCGTGCAGCAAAGCTGGCGACTCGCAAGCGTACGGCCTAGCATTCCGCCCGAGCAACCGATTCGCCCAGGTGAAGGAGGCCAATCATGACCTTGCACGGTTTGCTGATATGGAGCCTTGGCGCTGGCTCGGTCGTCTTCGTCGGTGCCGCCGCCGCCACCGGATATCAGGTGCTGTCGCGCCAGCATGCCCAGAGCTTGGCGCAAAATGTGGCCGAAACATCTCCCGCCGCACCGGCAACCGCGTCACCGGCGGCGGCAACCCCGTCCCCGGCGATGGCAGCGACGGAACCGCAACCAACCGTGCCAGCCGTCAATCAAGCTGCCGCCTCGCCGTCGCCGGCGGCGCCCCGATCCGCCGCCGTGCGGCCAGCGCTTCGGCAGCACGTTGCCTCGGCCGCCGCTGCGCCCGACCAGGCGGGCCGCATTGAAAAGCGCGCTGCCGGGCGATCAGCCGCGCCGCTTGCCGCCGCCCATCACCCGGCGCTTCGCCCGCCCTTGCCGGCCAGCGCGACGGCGCAGCGGCAGGTTCCAACCTATCGGGCCGGCGGATACGCGGTGCCCCGGCCACTGGGCGCCTTCTATCCACCGCCGCCCCCGCCACCGGTCACTTACTATCCCTACCAGGGTCCGTACCGGTACCGATCCGGCTACGCTTACTACACCGCCTATCCGCGGTATCCGTATTACCCGGTGAATTGATCCGCGTTCGGGCTGATCCGCGCTCGCGCCGGTCACAACAAGAGGCCGTGGATGGCCCGCCCCTCGGCCCCCGACCTCCGCCGGGGCATGCTTCGCCGAGGGCAGGCGCCGCCGGTTCCCGGGCCGGCCTGCAAGCCACCGGTGGGCGGGCCATGGCGGATGGGGGCAGTGCCCCGCGGCCGCTTAGGCGACGCCCAAAGACAAC
>PLXO01000044.1 GCA_003151425.1 Acetobacteraceae bacterium | reverse complement strand
TGCTCACGGACGCACGATGGCCGGGACTAGCCCGGCCATGACGTTGAAAAGCCGTGCCGCCCGATCAAAACGAGAATTGCTGAAGGCAAGCAATCTCAGCCACAGATGCTCCCAGGCGTTCCGTGCGCCTGAAAGGACCTTGGGCAAAGCGCTGGACGTCGGGGCGGGAGTCTCGCGGGTGAAGCGACAGGCGGAGCCGGGGGCCGCTCGCGTTCGGAGCGGCCGCGCACGCCCGAACGACAATGCCGTCGTATTGGACAGTGACCATCCCCGTCGCCATCGGTACCAGCACACAGTGCCAGTCGACTTCCAACGCCTGAAGGACGTGCTCAAGGCGTTCCGTCAGCCTGCTGCATCAGCTCTTCAAACGACTCCCTTATGACCTTGAGCCAAAATTGTTCAGCTTCGGTCAGATCGGGCGTTGTCGCAAAGTGATCCAGTTGGCGAATGATTTGCCTGGCTCTGGCGACGATATATTGACGATTGCCCGGAAGCAGGTGCGATAGCCTGTTGTATTCACCCGCGGCTTGTTCGCGAAACAGATCGAAGCCCGACGCCATCAGGACTTTTGCATATCTCGTGCCGATGGGTCTTCGTTAAGGTCGAGCCGAAATCTGACCGGCGCGTTCATGAGCTCCTCGACCTTGCGGTCCAGCTCAGCCCCCGCATAGCCGCGTGCTGCGAGCTTCTGGCGAAACTTGCGTCGAAAGACGGCTTCGGCAGCTTCCGACTGAACATCGTGATCGGGCATCCGAGCCCTCCTATCCGTCTTTTTCTCATACTTCCTGGCATTTCGCAAAACCGCGATAGGCGCAACGTCTTTCGGGAGCGATGCCAGCAGGGCGCGCGTCTGGGCGATGAAGACATCCACACGGCGCCCGGCAGCCTGGCTTTCGGCGCTGTGGCCGCCGTGCCTGGTGTTGGCGGCGCGGATCGTGGCGAGCTGATCGTCCGCCTTTACCTACGTTCACCCGACTGCCCTGAGGCAGTCCGCAACGGGGTTGAGCCGATACGAAAATTGGGTTGAACTCATGCACCGAAAAGTTTCCGGAGAGTCTGCGGGTTTGGGATTTGAACACCTGGGTGCGCACGCGGCTGGTCGAGACGCGCGCGTACGCGTGACCACACTGGGCAAGGAGAAACTGCCATGCCGTTCTACGAAAAAGGCGACGTCCGCATCCACTACGAGGAGGCCGGCTCCGGCTTTCCTTTGTTGCTCATCCCCGGCGGGGGGTTGAACTCGAATATCGCCTTCCTCACCGGCTTCGCGGCGTTCAACGCGATGGAGGAATTCAAGGCCGACTACCGCTGCATCACGATGGACCTGCGCAACGCCAACGGCGGAGAATCCTCCGGCCCGCTCGAGATCGACCGGCCGTGGGACGGCTACGCCGATGACCAGCTCGGCCTGATGGATCACCTGGGCATCAAGGCGTTCCTGGTGATGGGCTTCTGTATCGGCGGCCCCTTCATCTGGAATTTGTTGCAGCGGGCGCCTGAGCGGATCGTCGCCGCCGTGCTGGCGCAGCCCAGCGGGTCGCGTCCGGAGTTTCCGGAGCTGTTCTATCAGAACAACATCACCGGCTGGGGCCCGGCGCTGTGCGCCCGGCGGCCCGACATCACGATGGCGATGGTCGACGCTTTCCTGAACAGGATGTACCGTGCCAATGCCGACTTCGTCTTCACCGTCACGCGCGATTTCGTGCGGGGGTGCCAGACGCCGATATTGGTCTTGCCGGACGACGTCCCGGCGCACCCGTACGCCGTGGCCATGGAGTCCGCGCGTCTCGCGCCGAATTCCGAAGTGAGTATCTATCCGTGGAAGGAGTCCAAGGACCAGATTGCCGAAGCGTTGCGCCACGTGCGCGGCTTCCTCCGGGCGCATGCACCTGTGACAGCGGCTCACTAAGACGAGGGTGTCCCTATGACTGGGCGGCAGGAACCTCGACAAGGCTGCGGGATAGTTGGATTCAGCCCACTGGATCGCAGGCTGACAGCAGCGCTGCTGCAGGCCGGTGTTGAACAGCGACCCGCGACGGCATAGTGTGTTCGGATGCAACAGCCTGTCATAGCACGCAATCCGGACGTCATGGGTGGCACGCCGGTGTTCCTCGGAACGCGCGTTCCTGTGCAGACATTGCTTGACTATCTGGAAGCAGGAGAATCCATCGACGATTTCCTCGACGGATTTCCGTCGGTGACGCGGGCGCAGGTTGTGGCCTTCCTGGAGCAGGCGAAGGATCGCTTGGTTGAAACGGTCGGTTGAGGGTTTTTCTCGACGAATGCGTGGATCGGCGGCTGGCCCGTGACATCCTCGGCCACGAGGTAAAGACAGCACGCGACCAGGGATGGACCGGGATTGCGAACGGCCGGCGGCTGGCGCTGGTCTCGCAAAGCTTTGATGTGTTCGTGACGGTGGATCGGAACCTGTCATTCCAACAGAACCTGCAATCGCTTTCGATCGCTGTCATCGTGTTGCGGGCCAAGACCAATCGCCTGGCTGATCTCCGGCTGTTGGTGCCGGAACTGCTGGCGGCGATCGCCGCCGCGCCGCCCGGGGTCGCCACGGTTGTCAGCGCGCTGTGATGGAGGGTTGCCGAAGCGGCAGCGGAGTCCGACTGGCAGCGACTCTGGTGCATCGAAGGCCCGTCGACATTTCCGTAACCATTCCTCGGCAACATCGCGAAGGAAGAATTTTAGCGCAGGTGCGCCGGGAGACCGGCGA
>PLXO01000074.1 GCA_003151425.1 Acetobacteraceae bacterium | reverse complement strand
GGGCTCCGCCCTTGGCGGGGATCCAAGGGGCAGAGCCCCTTGGCGGGGTGCAGGGGCGGAGCCCCTGGCCTTGCTTCCTTCACCCGATCGCGGGGGCATTGATGCGCGCGCGCCTGGGCTGGGCGCTCAGCCAGATCGCGATCGTGATCGCGGCGGTGGCATTGATCCTGTTCGCCTGGTGGGGTTCCTTCAGCGCGATCACCGCCGAGCGCGAGCAGGCCGAGGCGCGGGTCGAGGCCGCAACCGGCGTCGAGGCCCTGGCGTTCGAGGAACAGGTGCGCCGACAGCTTCTGGGCCTCGAACAAACGCTGCGATTCCTGCGCCACCAGCAGGAGGCGAACCCGTCAGGCTTCGACCTGTCGGCCTGGCGGATGCAGGCGACACTCCTGAACGAGGTGTCCGGCAACCTGTTCCTGGTGGACGAGAACGGCAGGCTTCGCGACGCCGGCGGCGCCGCCCTGGCGGGCCTCGATCTCAGCGGCACGGTCATGGTCCGCGTGCTGCTCGCGGCAACGGATGCCGACGACCGGATGTTCGTCGGCCCGGCGACGGAGGGCCAGCTCGCGCCAGGCTGGCACATGGACCTGGCGCTGCGGTTGCGCCATCCGGACGGCGCCTTCGCCGGGGTGATCGGCATCACCTATCCAACGTCCGCGCTCGCCCGCTTCTTCCGGGAAGCCCATCTGCGGCCGGACGACATGATCGCCGTCGTCGGGACCGGCGACGCACGGGTGCGCGCCGAGGCCGGGCCGGTGCAGGTCGCGCCGGACGCCGACATCAACGACTCCGCGATGGAAACGGCGATCCGGGACCTGCCGAACGGCGCATGGATCGGGCCATCCGCGCCGGATGGGATCGACCGACTCCACGCCTTCCGACGCGTGCCGGACCGGGATCTCGAGGTGGTCGTCGCGGTCGACCGCACCGCGGCGCTGGCAGCTGCAACCACCTGGGCGAAGGGCGCCGAGTTCTTCGCCGGCGCCATTACGGCGCTGGTTCTGCTGATGGCCGGGTTGCTGCTGCGCGAGGTGCGCCGGGTAAATCGGCGCGCCGAGAGCCTCGGCAAGGAGCATGCCCGGCTGGCCGCCAGCAACGCCGAGCTGGAAGCGGCCAAGGCACGGGCCGACGCCAAGACCGCGCAGCTCGAGGCAACGCTGGCGGGCATGACCGATGGCGTGGCCATGGTCGACGCCGGCCACTGCCTGATGGAGTGGAACGACCAGTTTTCGGAGATTACCGGCGTCCCGGAGGAAATCCTGCGGATTGGTGCCTCGATGGAGGAACTGGTCCGCGCGCAGGCCGAGGCCGGCGAGTTCGGCCCCGTGGAGGTCGAGGTCGAGGTGGCGCGCCGCATGCGGCTGCTGCGCAGCGCCCGGGTGTCCGAAACCAACGAACGCGCCCGGCCGGATGGACGGATTATCGAACTGCGCCGCAACCATCTGCCCGATGGCGGCATGGTCACCCTATATACTGACATCACCGCGCGAAAGCAGGTGGAGAACGCGCTGCGCCTCGCCCGTGCCGCCGCCGAGGAGGCATCGGCGGCAAGGGCGCGCTTCGTCGCCATTGTCAGCCATGAGATCCGCACGCCGCTGAACGCGCTGCTGAACTGCCTGCTGCTGCTCGCCGAGGGCGAGCTGATCCCGACGCAGCGCGGGTTGCTCGACCTGGCGCACCAGTCCGGCGAGGCGCTGGCGGCGCTGCTCAACGACATCCTCGACATGTCGCGGCTCGAAGCGGGGCAGCTCGCGCTGCGACGCAGCGTGTTCGCGCTGCGCCCGTTGCTGACCAATGCAATGGAGATGATGCGCCCGCTGGCGGCGCGGCGCGGCATTACCCTGCATCTGGCGCTCGATGCGGAACTGCCGCATTTGCTGTTCACCGATCCGGTCCGGCTGCGCCAGGTGCTGCTCAATCTGTTGAGCAACGCCGCGAAATACGCGGCTCCGGGCGAGGTGCTGCTGATCGCCGAAAGCACGCAGATCGACAGCATCGGGGGCGAAAGAGCCGGGACCGAAAGAGCCGGGACGGAAAGCACTGGGACCGAAAGCGCTGGGACTGATGGCGCTGGGACCGATGGCGGGAAGCGGCTGCGCCTCGCGGTGCGCGATCAGGGTCCGGCGATCCCGGAGGCCGAACGCGCGCGCCTGTTCCAGCCCTTCTCCCAGCTCGACCAGCCGGGGGCGGACGCGCAGCCAAGCAGCGGTCTGGGACTGGCAATCTGCCGGTTGCTGGCAACGCTGATGGACGGTGCCGTGGGCTGTGACACGGTCGAGCTGAGCCCGATGGGTCAGCCGCGACGCGCCGGCAACGAATTCTGGATGGCACTGCCGATCGACCCCCTGCCGCCGGACGCAGTGGAGCCGGCGGACCGGCGACCGGCCGCGCTGCCTGCCCTGCCGCGCTGCCGCATCCTGCTGGTCGAGGACGTCATCGCCAGCCGCATCGTCGTTGCCCGCCTGCTGCGTCGGGTCGGCCACATGGTGGACACCGCCGCATCCGGCGAGGCGGCGATCGCTGCCGTGTCCCACGTGCCGTACGACGTCGTGCTGATGGACGTGCACATGCCGGCTATGAGCGGCATCGACACGGCGCGGCAAATTCGCATCCTGCCCGGGGCGGCCGGCGCCGTCCCGATCATCGCGCTGACCGCGTCCACCTCCCCCGAGGACACCGTCCAATGTCGTGCCGCCGGCATGAACGGGCTGGTGACCAAGCCGGCGACGCTCGCGGACCTGTTAGGCGCGATCGGTCGGTACGCCTGGCCGGGCCGTATCGCGCCGGCGGCCGCATCGGCGATGGCGGCGGCGCATCGGCCAGCCCGTGCGCCCGACGTGCCGGTGCTCGCGTCCGCGCGGCTGGATGAACTCCGCCGGCATCTGGAGCCAGGCATTCTAGGCAAGCTGGCGGAGGACAGCGTGATCGATCTGCAGCAGCGCCTGCCCGCGTTACGGGACGCGCTGGGCAGCGGGGACGCCGAAGCCATCCTGCTGGTCGCCCATGCCATGGCGGGGGTGGCCGGCGGCTACGGCATGGCGGCGCTGGAGGCGAAACTGCGCGCGGTGATGGAGGCGGCCCGCCGGCACAACCCGGCGGCCGCGGTATCGCACGCCGAGGACCTGGAGTCGGACCTGGCACAGGCGGCGGCGGCCCTGCGCGACTCGCTGCGCATCGAGGTGGTGTAGCCCCGAGGGGCAGGAAGAAATCTCCCCCTCCCCTTGAGGGCTGGGCCGTGAAGCGGACCAAGGGTGGGGTGAGGGGTATGCGCGGCGAGAATGTTGCCAAGTACCCGCGGCGACGCCTCCCCCTCCCCTTGAGGGCTTGGTCCGCTTCGCGGCCCAAGCCCTCAAGGGGAGGGGGAGAAATGTTCGCCCGTGCGGCGCGGCGCGGCGGGGCCGAGCGCAGCTTCGACGCCGAACTCGCCGGGCAGGCTCCCCTTTGGAAACAGCCGGGTCACGTGCCCCATCTTGCGGCCGGGTCGTGCGTCCGACTTGCCGTACAGGTGCGGGATGAGGCCCGGGGTCGCCAGGATCGCGGGCCACAGCGCGATCTCGTCCGGTCCCACCAGATTCTTCATCACCGCGTCGGAATGGCGGGTGGCGGCCGGCAAGGGCAGGTCGGCGATTGCTCTTATATGGAGCTCGAACTGGCTGGCAGGGCAGGCGTCGATCGTCCAATGACCGGAATTGTGCGGCCGCGGCGCGATCTCGTTGACCAGCACCTGACCGTCGGCATCGACGAACATCTCCACCGCCAGCAGGCCGACCAGGTCGAGCGCGGTCGCGACGGTGCGCGCAATGGCCTGGGACTGCTCGACGACGGAATCCGGCACGCGGGCAGGGGCCAGCGTCAGATCCAGAATGTGGTTGCGATGGCGGTTCTCAACGGCATCGAACGCACTCAGGCTGCCATCCGCGCCACGGGCGATGACGACACTGATCTCCTGGGCGAAGTCGACGAACCCCTCCAGGATCAGCGGCTTCGGCGACAGGTCCGCGAAGGCGGCCGCCAGCTCGTCGGGCTGATGCAGCGTGCGTTGGCCCTTGCCGTCATAGCCCTCGCGCGTGGTCTTCAGCACCGCCGGAAGGCCGAGCTCGGCGGCGGCCGCGCGCAGCTCATCGAGCGTCCCGACCGCGCGCCACGGCGCGGTCGGCACACCGACGCCATTGACGAAGCTCTTTTCGGCGACGCGATCCTGGCTGATGCGTAGGATCCCGGGCGCGGGCCGCACCGGCTTGAGCGAGGCCAGCAAGTCCAGCCCCTCCGCGCTGACGTTCTCGAACTCGAAGCTGATCACGTCCACCGCGGCGGCGAATGCGCGCAACGCCACCGGATCGAGGTAGTCGCTGATGGTGACCGCGGCGGACACCTGGCCGGCCGGGCTGTTCTGCTCACGCGTCAGGATGTGGCAGCGATAGCCCAGCCGCGCCGCGGCCAGCGCGGACATGCGGCCAAGCTGACCGCCGCCGACCAGCCCGATGGTCGCGTTCGGCGGCAGCGGGAACATCATCCCGGGTCGTTCGCTCCGTCGGCTCGCGCCCCGTTGGTTTGCCCCTCGTCGGTGTGTCCCCCGTTGGTTTGCATCTCGTTGGTTTGCCCCGCGTCGATGTGCCCCGCGTTGTTGTGCTCCCCGGGATCATGCGGCTCGGTCGGCACCGCCAGGGTCTGCGCCGCGCGCAGCGCATCGAGTCGCGCGGCAAGCGGCGGATCGCTGATGGCCAGGATCGCAGCAGCGAGCAAGGCGGCGTTCACCGCACCGGCACGGCCAATCGCCAGAGTGCCGACCGGAACGCCGGCCGGCATCTGGACGATCGACAGCAGGCTGTCGATTCCCTTCAGGCTGTGCGACTCGACCGGCACGCCGAGCACCGGCAACGACGTCCAGGCCGCGCACATTCCCGGCAGGTGTGCCGCACCGCCGGCGCCGGCGATGATCACCCGTAGCCCGCGCGCGCGGGCGGTATCCGCATACTCACGCAGGCGGTCGGGCGTGCGATGGGCGGAAACAACGCGCGTCTCGTGCGGGATCGCGAGTCGTCCAAGCGTTTCGGCGGCATGGCGCAGCGTGGACCAGTCCGACTGGCTGCCCATGATGATGCCGACAAGGGGGGAAGCGTCCATGATCAGGCGATGCTGTCCGGGATGAGGCGGCTTTCCAGCCAAGAGATCTCGTCCTTCAGCATCAGCTTGCGTTTCTTCAGGCGCTGTAGCTGGAGCTGATCGATCGCGCTTTGTCCCGCCAGGCGGGCGATCACCGTATCGAGATCGCGGTGCTCGCTGCGCAGCTCGTGCAGCCGGCGCAACAGGGAATCCCGGTCAGTCAGCATCGCGGTTGCATAGCATGGCGGGGCCCGGTCGGCTTGCGGATTCGCGTGGCGCTGCATATGTCAATGGAGCTACAGTCGGCGGTATCGGCCGCGGTCGGCCGACGATGGAACGACCGGTTACACAGTCTGAAGGAGGCAACATGACCCTGCAGATCCATCTCGAGACCCTGAAAGAGCGCCACGCCGCCCTTGACGCGCGCATCCTCGATGAGGACCAGCGTCCGCGGCCCGACACCGACACGCTGACCCGCCTCAAGGTGGAGAAGCTGCACGTCAAGGAAGAGATCGAACGGCTGCGTGGCCGGGATCACTGACGCCTCTGCCATCCCTGGCGCCTCTGCCATCCCTGGCGCCTCTGCCATCCCTGGCGCCTCTGCCGGCCTGAAGTGCCTGCCGGCCTGAAGTGCTTACCGGGACTGGTTGACCAGAACCTGACCGCTAGGCCGGTCAGCTTGCCAATCCGGGCCGCGATTCCGCGGTTCCGGATGCCTCGCGGGACCGTGCGGTTCAGGATCCTTCGCGCGACGGCGGATCCTTCGCGCGACTGCGCAGTTCAGGCAGCTTCCTCCGTCTCGACCGGCTGCGGCGGCGGCGGCGGGACGCGACCCTCCCGGGTCAGCCGTTCGTTCGCCGCCTCGATCGCCGCAACGAGATCCGACTGCGAACACAGCCCGAGGATCACCGGATCACGCGGCTTGATATTGGGGCTGTTCCAGTGCGAGCGCTCGCGGACCTTCTGGATGGTCTCCTTGGTCGTGCCGAGCAGCTTTGCTACCTGTGGCTCGGTCAGATGCGGGTAGTTGCGCAGCAGAAAGGCGATCGCGTCCGGCCGATCATTGCGCTTGGCCACCGGCGTGTAGCGTGATCCGCGCAGCCGCTTGGGCGCCGGCAGCGTGGTGGCCGACAGCTTCAGCCGCGCGTTCGAGTCCGCCTCGCAGCGGCGGATCTCGATCATTGTCAATTGGCTGTTGGCCACCGGGTCGTAGCCGACAATGCCCTGCGCCACCTCGCCATCGGCGATCGCCTGCACCTCGAGCGGGTGCATGCCGCAAAAATCGGCGATCTGCGTGAACGTCAACGCGGTCTTCTCGATCAGCCACACCGCGGTGGCCTTTGGCATCAACGGAAGCGTCATGGCATGTCACTTTCTGCGCGCCGCGCCCCACAGACCCAACCCTGAGGCGGATCGGCAGCGCGGGGAGGACAGGGGATATGACCCGCGACCCGTTGCGGGTCAAGATGATAGGGTGGGGATGACAGGGTTGGTCCGGGGGAAGGAGAACCTATGGCACGCGATGACGACGACCCACCGCCGCGCAAGCGCGCGCGCCTGGAGAAACCGGTCCTGGACACACTCGGGATCGAGGAACTGCGCGACTACATCGACGAACTGCGCGAGGAGATCACCCGCGTAGAGGCCGACATCGCCCGGAAATGCAGCCATCGAACCGCCGCTGACGCCTTCTTCCGCCGCCCGTGATGGTGCCCCGCTGAACCAACGGAAGGCCCGGGCTCCGCCCCAGACCCCGCCAAGGGGCGCTGCCCCTTGGATCCCCNNGGTCGCGGGAGGGGGGACCGAGGCCCGCTTGGCCGGCACCTCCACTCCGGCGAGGGCCGGAGTGGAGATGCCGGCCAAGCGGGCTTCGGTCCCCCCTCCCGCGACCCAAACAAAATGGATGGATCCCAAAGGCTCNNTGGGGGTCCAGGGGGCAAAGCCCCCTGGCGGGGTTTGGGGCGGAGCCCCGGCCTTCCATTGGTTCAGCGGGCGCCTTCACCGGCGGCGAACCGGCTGGCCGAGAAGGCGGCCAGGCTCTCTGGGAGTGTGCCGGCAAGGATGGCGGGGGCGAGGGCCAGGGCGTGGGCGCCCGCCAGCGTGACGCCGCTGTGGCAGGTGGCGGCGAAGGCGCCCGGGTAGCGTGTCGACTGGTCGTAGATCGGGAATCCGTCGGGCGACATGACCCGCAGCGCGCCCCAGATCCGAATGATCCTGGCATCGGCGAGAGCGGGGAGCACCCGCACGTTACGCGCCGCGATCTCACCGATCACCTTGGTGGACGTCGAGGTATCGAATCCGACGTCCTCCTGGCTATCGCCGAGCATCATGGACCCTTCCTGGGTCTGACGCATGACGTGGGTCGGGTGCAGCAGCAGGGGACGCAGCCGCTCGGTGACCAGGATCTGGCCACGCAGCGGGCGGACCGGCATGTCCAGCCCGACCATCGGCGCCAGGGCGCGGCTGCCGAGCCCGGCGGCGATCACCAGCTTCGCCGCGGTGAAGTGCTCGCCGCCACAGCGCACGGTAAAGGCGTGGGAGCCTGGTTCGATCGCTGTGACCGTGCAGCCTGGGAAGTATGTTCCACTTTTGCTAACCATTCCGCTATGTAATGCACGCATAAGTTGTAAGGGATTGGCGTGGCCGTCGCGTGGGCAGAAAGCGGCACCGACCACCGCATCGCCCAGGCCGGGCACCATCGCGCGGACCTCGTTACGGTCCAGCATCCGCGTGCCGGCGTCGCCGCTTTCGTTGTGCATGCGGGCCACCAGTGCCGCGCGGTCAGCGAACTCCGATTGGCTGAGGCAAAAAACCAGGCCGCCCGGCTGGTGCAGCGCGACGTCCGTTCCGGTGGTCTCCTGCAGCGCGCCGGCGAGGCGCGGCCAAAGGTCGGCGGAGCGGCGGGTCCAGTGAGCATAGGGCGGCATGCCGGCGCCCTTGCTTTGCACCCAGACCAGGCCGAAATTGCCGCGCGCGGCGCGAAACGCAATGTCTCCCTCGTCGATCAGCGCGGTGCTGGCGCCGGCGCTCGCGGCGCCCCAGGCGATAGCTCCGCCGACCAGGCCGCCGCCGATTACGATGATGTCAAAGCTTCGTGACATACCCGTGTAGTCGTTGTGACGCGTATAGCGCGCCGGTTTGGACGGGACGACCGGCGAAACGGTGGCTGAGTGCTTTTTTTCGCTGCTCACGAAATATTTTGCTCACGTTCTGCGATCCAGCACGCTATAAACCTGGCGGGGCGAAAAAGGCGTTCCGGGGGGTCTCAAATTTGTGGGCGAATAATCGGCGCTTGCAAATTTTGAGCAATCGGTGCTAATTATTGGGGCGACGGTCCGGCGGTTGAGACGGGTCGAGGCAACTAGGACAGGGCAGACAGGGCAATGAGCCAGACAGTCACAGTACCGGGCGTCTCCGGGACGATCGCGCTGACGTTCACCGGCACCGCAAATATTGGTTTGGCGCAACAAATCGCCAACTCGCTGGCAGCGGCCTGGCATACGACACTGGACGTGGTCGACTACACTGGGGGACCCGTTCCGGCAGTTACGCCGCCCGACACCTCCGAGGAACTGGTGCTCAACGCGTCAGTCTCCGGGGTGGTCAACGTCCCTGCCGCGGCCCCGGGCGTGAGCGAATACCTGGTGCTTCCGCAGAATGATCCGAACTCGCTCACGATCAACGGCAACCCCAACCTGCAGATCATCGGCGGTGCTAACGAGAACCTCACCATCAACGACCCGTTGGTCGTCAATTTGGGCGGCGGCAGCCCGACCGACCACGACCTGGTGACGGCATTGGCTTCCGACTCGCCCTACCTGATCACGATGCGGGAGGGGGCTGAGAGTGTCGTCGCCTCGGGGTCCGGGACGATTTTCGGCGGCAGCCTGACGGACCTTATCAACCTGTCGGGTGCCAATACCGGGACCAACAACCTTGTCGTCAGCCAGGGCAGCGATACGGTGGACGCCGGCGCCGGCAACGTCACGGTCAACAATCTGGTCGGCTCAAACCACAACCTCGACCAAGGCTTCTTCGGCGCGTTGACCGTCGATGATCTCGGCACCAACGACACGATCTCGTCCGGGTTCGGCAGCCTGGTCGTGACCGCGGGGGGCACCGGCGCCTCCATCAGCGGCCTGGGTGCGATCACGGTGGACGCCGCCGGCGGGTCGGGCGACACCGTCTCATACGGCCCGGGTGGCGGCACGTTCCTCTCGTCGACCGCCAGCAGCAACGACCTGGTGTTCACGAACTTCGCCAACAATATGAGCCTCGACGCGTCCAACACCACCGGCGACACCATCATCGGTGACGTCGGTGCCATCACCGTCAATGCAGGGAACGCGGCCAGTCTGTTGGTGTACAGCGGGCCTAGCATCGGCGACCCGGGGATGGATTTCATCGGCGGATCCGGCTTCAGCACCGTCGTGGGGCAGACCGGCGCCGACTCGGTGACCGGCGGGAGCGGGCAGCTCGACTTCATTTCCAACGCGAACGAGTCGGTGACTGGCACCGGTGCCCTCGGAGGCTCGACGCTGTTCGGTGCCACGGGCAGCTACCTCGACTTTGCTGGCACGTCCGGCGCCATGCTGCTCATGGGCAACGCCGGCAATGAGACCCTGAATGCGGCTGGCGGCACCGGCTTCGACCAGTTCTACGCCGGCGCGGTCGGGGCAGACTCGACCGCCGGGGAGTCGCTGATCGGTGGCAACGGCGCCAACTCGTTCGTCGCGGGCACCGGCGCCGATACCTTCTTGGGCGGCAGTGGCACCAATGTTTACTCCTTCGTTGGCAGCATCCTGGGCGGCTCCTCACAGCACGATGTGATTCAGAACTTCCTTGGGGGCAGCAACGATCTCGCCTTCATGGGAGGGACGGGGACGGACACGGTAGGGGTAACCGGCGGCACCAATGTCACCTTCACGCTGAGTGATGGCACCACCATCGAATTCGTTGGCCTCACCCAGGCGCAACTGACGGGCCACGTGTTCGCAACATAGCCACGTAGCTGCGTGGCCACAGATAAGCCCGGGGCGAGGCAGTAGCCTCGCCCCGGCTTCGTTTCGGGCGCGCCGTCAGCCGGCTCGCGGGTGATTCGAGGACGCCAGCGCGACGCCTGACGGGCAGGCAAGGTGGCAACACCATTCCGTTCTGGAAAGCCGGACAGCTATGGCCGGGGGTCGTGCGCGTAACAACCAAGTACCGCGGTGGGCTGAGCACGTCGGTCGCCAACGCGTCGGGCGTGAACATGTCGGGCGTGAACACCGCCGGTCGGGCGACGTCAACCTCCGAGTTCGGAACGGCGTGGCTGCCTCGACAGGCGTGCGAGCGCGGTACGTGCGCTGCCGGCGTCCGACAGATCCGATCACTCGCAGCAACAATTGACCTCCGCCGCGCAATCGCTTTCGACCGGTGCGCGGATGATGGTCAGCCGGCGACCGGGCTCGCCCGTTGCCTTGCGGTTGGACGCGGGTGGCCGCGCGTCGTGGGCTATCAGCAATTCTCGTTTTGGCCCCGCCATGCAGTCCCTCACCGTCATGACTGTCCCCGGGCCGTTGTCTCGGGGACAGTCATGACGGAAGGGCGACGTCGTCGCGCCATAATGAGAACCACTGGTGAGCGATGCGTCGGGTTGACTGCCGCGGCCCGGATGTTCCATCGATTTGGTCGCTTCAATCAACCACGAGCGTCTCTTGACGGCTGAATCCGCGGCTCCGTACCATCTTGCCACGCCTGCACCCTCGGATGTCGGGGGCGCCGCGCCAAAAACGTGGCGATGCGCGGTGGTGGCGCTTCCCTGTGTCGTCGCCCTGTTGGTGCTCGCTGGTTACGCTGCGTTGGTGCCGGCCGGCAGATGGCAGGGTGACGAGTATCTCATCTCCTGGTTCGTCGCCAAGGACGGCTTGCCATTCCTGCTCGATCGCATCCTGGGATGGGGTCCGTGGCCTGTCGCCGAGTCGCTCCGCTTTGGCTATTTCGTCGTGTCGAATGCGCTGCATCACCCGCTCGTCGGTCCTTTCCTGGGCGCCATGTGGCTTGCATCGCTGCTCGGCATTGCCTTGGCCGGCTGGGCAGGCCAGGTACGTCGACCTCTCGTGCTCGCGGTTCTTGTGTTCGCGCTCACCCTGCTGCTCGCCAAGCCCGGCGAGATGTTCTACTGGCCGATGGCCACGGCCGCCTATTTGCCGTGCTGGGCCGGTCTTGCCGCGGCAACCATTCTGCACCGCGCAGCCAAAGGTCCGCATGCGATCGCGTTGACACTTGCTCTGTTGGCCGTCGCCTTCAGCATGGAAGTCGGCGCGGCCACCGTTCTTATCTATGCGGGCTTGATGGTGGCGGCTCTGCTCGGCGACCACACCCTGCTGCGTCGGTTCATCCCGCTGGCCCTGCCCGCGTTGGGCGCGGTGCTCGTGGCGGTGGTCTTGCTGAGCCATCGCATGCAGGCAAATGAGGTGATGGATGCGACGAGCGGCCTGGCCGGCAACTGGTCTGCGAGTCTCCGCGCCGCGGTGCCGGCGTTCGCCCACGAGGCCCTGGGCATCGCAGGGATGCCGTTGCTTGCGGGGCTCGCCATCAAGCTGCTTCTCCTGGTTTCGCTTCCCTCGGCACACGCAGGGTCACGGCGCGACAACCGTCTCGGCGCGATGTGGACGCTGGCACTTCTGCTCGGCGCGTTTGCTTCAGTGGCAGCGGCGTATCATCAGTTCGGAACGCTGTGCTGCGAGCGGCATGCCACCCTCCGGCAAGGAATGATCCTGCTGGCACTGTTGACGCTGGCCGGGCTGCTGGGCAGCGCGCTGGTGATGCAACGCGCCGTGTTGCTGGCGGTGCTGCTGCTGACGCTGCTCGTCGTGCGGGCCGGGCCACTATATTCGGATTGGCAGTTGCGCGACCAGGTGTTTGCCGCGCGGCAGCGGACCTGGGACTCCGGCGCCGGTCCCGGCGATGCCATGACCTTGTTTCTCGCCCCGGCCGGCCGGATTCTCAACGAGGATGCGCTTCCACCCGGCCAATACCACCGCACATCCGACGTCCCCGTCGAGGGCGCCCCTTGGTATGCCTGGGGCATCATGGCCCTTTTTGGCAAGCACACCCTGACGATTACGACGGCTGGCGAGTAGCGGGGATGCCAGGCGCGGAAAGTATTGCCGTACCACAGGTGCGGACCGTGCCGNNGCCGGCCGTAAGGGGGGTCAGCCGGGACCCCGAGCACGGCAGCTCTGTTCGGCCGCCGGTATCAGACTTCCAGAATGTGAAGCCAGGTGTGGCGGCGCTCCATGTCGGCGATCAGCCGGAGTTTGTTGGTCAGGTCGTCGGTGCGCGTGCGGAGCATCGATTTTGGATGCACACGGTAGTCCGCCAGAATCTCCGGCACGTGCAGGCCCCACAGGCCGTGCTCCACGCAGTTGCACCAGAAGTCATAGTCCTCCCAGCCGTTGTCGATATGGGCGTAGCCACCCACTGCCGCCCAGGCCCATTTCGCGATCAGCGCCATGGCGTCGATGTAATTGCCCCCGATCAGCCGGTTTGCAGTGAACGGAGCCTCGCCAATCGCAAAGTCGACCGACCCAAAGCACTGCAGGCTGGGATACACGAAGGCGGCCTGCGACGTGTGCATCGCCGCCAGGCAGCGGGCGCCGCAATCGGGCCGCAGCTTGTTGTCGGCATCCAGCGGCAGCACGAACGGCGTCTCGGCCATGGCGAATCCCATATTCCGGGTGCGTGCCAGCCCGGCGTTGGTGTGGTTGCGCAGCACAACGATCCGGTTGAAGCGGCCCGCATGCCGACGGATCCAGGCCAGGGCAACTGCCAGCGAGTCGTCGGTCGAGGCATCGTCCACCACCACCAGATCGAGCGGCGAGAGCGACTGCAGCCGCACCGACTCCAGAGCTTCCTCGATATAATGCGCATAGTTGTAAAGCGGGACGACGACCGTGACCTCCGCGACACCGTCTCGATCCGACTGGAACACGGTCTCGGCCGGCGGGATGTCGATGTGGCGCGGCACCGCGCTTTGCTTGTGGCGCCGTAATTCGAGCTCGAAAGCCGCGGCGCCGCGTTCGTCGCCGTCGAGCTGCGCCAGAATCGCCCCCAGCGTGGCGGCGCGGCGCTGCGGCCCAAACCGCCACAGCACGTCGAAATAGGCAGCTCGTGCGAGCCGGGCGCGCTGCTGCGGATCATCGACCAGCTCGCGCAGCACCTGATGCCACGCAGCCGGCGTGTCGGCGATCCGCCCGGTCTCGCCGTCCCGGATCGCGGCGCGCATCGGCCCGGTGGCCGAGGCCACGGTGCACACCTCGACCAGCGCGGATTCGAAATATTTCAGCTCGCTCTTGGATTCGCAGAACGGGTTTCCCGCTTCCAGTGGCACCAGATTGATGTCGAACCGCGCCATCTCGTTCGCCAGCTCGCCCAGCGGGACCATGTCGCGCCATTCGATCTGGGCCTCGAGGCCGGCCAGGACGGAGAATTCATCGACCATCAGAACAGGGGTGTGGGCGGCCGGATCGCGGAACAGCACCAGTCGGCACTGCGGCCGCTCACGCAGCAGGGTCGCAATGGCGTCCACCGCGACGCGGAAATCGGCCTGGTGCGTTCGCGTACCGGCGGCGTAGCCCAGGCGGATCAACCCGTCGGTCGCGCCGTGCCGGCGTCGCACCGCGCGGCGCGAGGCCTCCAGCACCGCATCGTCGAAGCCGTTGGGAAGCACGAACGTGACCCGATTACACGCGCGCAGCCGTTCCGCCAGCGCCTCGGTGGTCGCCACGCAGGCATCCACCTGCGTTACGACCTGACTGAACAGGTTGAACAATCCCGCGACTTCCGTCTCGGTGAGCTGCAGCGTGCGGATGCCGTCGATGATCGATATTTCAGCCAGTTTGGGCTCGAACACCAGGTCGTCGACGTCGAACACGACCTTGGCGCCGGCGGCCCGCGCGCGGTCGAGCAGGTTGGTCACCACCGGCGAATTCGCCGCACGCCAGATGTAGACCACATCGGCGGCGCTGATTTCCTGGCCGCGTGCTTCGGCCTCCTCGATCCGCATCCAGGACGCGATCAGGCCGAGGCGGGATGCGGCCTCCGCCGCGCGGACGATCCGATAGGTATGGCCCGGCGTGTTCGGCTCGCCCGAAACGAACACGATGCGGCGCATACCCCGCGACGTGGTGGGCGGCGTGATGGGCGTGGCCGCGGCCAGGTGCGGTTCCGCCGACGCATCGACGGCCGGCGCGACGGTGGGCAGGATTGGCGGCGGGTCTGGCACTTCGTCCCAGGGGCGCTGTTGCAGCAATGCCTCTTCCGGGTGCGGCGAGCGTCGCAACCACGGAAGCAGCGTACCCGACAGGGTGCGCAGACGCTGTCGTGACGGCCGGGAGACGGTGCGGCCCAGCCGGCGCAACGGCTCGGTGGCGCGCCATAAGGTCGAGCCGACGATGATCTGTCGTTCCCAGTGCAGAACGGCTATCTCGCGCTGCGCAGCCGCCAGCTCGCCGGAGATTCGATTCTGCGCGCACTGCGCAGCCGCCAGTTCGCCGGAGATTCGATTCTGCGTGCGCTGCGCAGCCGCCAGTTCGCCGCCGATTCGATCCTGGGCGCGCTGGGCCGCGCTGCGCGCCTCCTGGGCCGCACCCAGTGCAAGCCGGGTGCCGTCCAATTCGGCGACGGCATTGCGCCGGGCCAGCGCCTCCGCCGTGTGTTGGCGCCGCAGCTCGGCCAACGTCGTCTCGATGCCAATCCGCACCTCGTGTTCGGTTCGCAGACGAAGCGTGGCGCTCGCCACTTCGGCTTCCGCTGCGACGCGCGCTGCGGCGTTCCCGTCACGGCGGCGCAGCGCGTCCGCGAGACCCGCTTCGGCGAGCACCCGCGCGGCCGTTTGCGCGGCCAGACTCTGTCGCACATCGCCGAGCGCCCGCTCGGCCCCACGCCGTGCCGCGGTTTCGGCATCGCGGTCCCGCTGGGCGGCCGCGCGCGACGCTTCGAGTGCCACCCGCGCCGCGGCTTCAATATCCCGCCTGCGCCGGACCTCGACGAGGGCCTGTTCGGCGGCGATCCGTGCCGCGGATTCCGCGTCGCGCTCCCGCAGCGCGTCCGTGCACGACGCGTCAGCCACCCCGCGTGCCGCGGCTTCCGCATCCAGGGCGCGGCCGAGCTCGATGTGGGCCTGCTCGGCGGCGACCCGTGCCGCGGCTTCCGCATCGCGCTCCCGCAGCGCGTCCGTGCACGACGCGTCAGCCACCCCCCGTGCCGCGGCTTCCGCAGCCAGGGCGCGGCCGAGCTCGATGTGGGCCTGCTCGGCGGCGACCCGTGCCGCGGCTTCCGCATCGCGCTCCCGCAGCGCGTCCGTGCACGAAGCTTCGGCCACCGCTCGCGCCGCAGCTTCCGCATCCAGGGCGCGGCCGAGCTCGATGCGGGCCTGCTCGGCGGCGACCCGCGCCGCGGCTTCCAACTCGCGAGCGCTTGTAGCCTCGGCGAGCGCCGATTCGGCGGCCTGCCGCGCCGGGACCTCCGCCTCAAGGCTGACGCGGATTGCGTCAAGCGCCTGGTCGGCGGCGACGCGCTGGGCGGTGTCCGCCTCGCTCTGCCGCAGCGCCGCATCGCGCGCTGCCGTGGCCTCGGACAGTCCCGCCTCGGCCGTGCTGCGCGCCTGCGTCTCGTCGTCGCGCTGGTGGATCACGGCGATAAGCGCGGTCTCGAACTCGCCATGCACCTGCGTCAGCCGCTGGCGCAGCGTCTCCGTTTCCACCGTGCCAGCCTGCGCCATGCCGGAGAACATGCGCAGATACTCCGGATGGGCGAGGGCAAGCGGACCGCCCCGGCCCGGCCCGGCGTTCGCGCGCAACGCTGCAAGCTGCGGCGAATCCTCCGCGACGATCAGCAGCATGTTCTGGCGGTACCAGACCGGGATCTGCGAATCGTCCCAGATCTGCGGCCGGATCACATCCAGCACGACATAGCCGTGGCGGCGGAATTTCTCCGTCCAATACTGCGGCGGCTGTTCGTTGAGGTGCTGGATGCCCTGCTGACCCGGGATGGCGGCGGAGAACACGATGACATCGCCGTGGCGGACGCAATTCTCCACCACCATGTCGGCGCACCATGCGTTGAGATGCTCGGCGACCTCAAGGCACAGCACAAGATCGAATCGTCGGTGCAGGTCGAGCTTCTGGCCGAGATCGGCAACCAGGAACTGGTCGTGCGCAATAACGAGATCCGTGGCGCCGACCGGTTCGCAGTCCACGCCGAACACCTCGCGACGTCCGCCGTCCGAGAAGACACGCAGCCAGATGCCGGTGCCGCAGCCGAGATCGAGCACGCTGCGCGCGTCGAGCCACCGTTCCAGGATGTTCACGACCGAGACGGCGCCACGCCTGATCTCGTCGGCGCAGCGTCGGTGCTCCTCGACCGGGAAGTGGATGTTGGTGTCGTTCATTGCGAAGCGGTTCGCACGTGGCGGGGCGGGAGTATATCAGCCGCGCCTGCGCGGTGAACAGGTACTCGGCTCACCCGATCATGAACCAGACGCGGAACACCAGCGTCTCCAGCAAGGTCTGGCGGCGAAAGCCGCGCAGCCGCAGCGCCCGCAGCCGGGCGCGCACGCCCCCCTGCAGCCCATGCGCAATGATGTCGAGCTGGCGCTGCGTGTCTGCCGGCAACGAGTCGCGCTGTGCCTGCAAGGTCGCGACATGGCCACGCAGCAGGCGCATGAACGGCACGGGTCCGCGCCGCAGCGCGGCGATGCCGCGGCGCCAGGTGCCGAGCGGCTCGCCGACGCAGTTGCCGCCGTGCTGGCGGTACAGCACGGTCGCGGTCGGGTCGGCGAGGATCTGCCCGCCGCTCGCGGCCACGATCACGTAGCACCACCAGTCATGCCAGGCCGCGTCGGGCGGGTTGCTGGCCAGCACCAGATCGGCCGCGGCACGGTTCAGCATCATGGTGCAGCCGGGCGCGATATTCTGTGTCAGCGCGGCGGGAAATCCCGGCGGCCGGCGGAGGGGCCCCGGTTCCCCGGTCCGCCACAGTGCTGAATCCACCACGATGCGCTGCGCGCAATACAGCGCGGGCTGCCCCGCTGGCACCGCCTCCAGCGCCGTGATCCCGCGCGCCAGCTTCTCCGGCAGCCAGACGTCGTCCTGGTCGGAGAAGGCGAAATATGGCGCGGTTCCCGCGCGCGCGGAACGCAGCAGCGCGAGGAAGCTGCGGGTGATCTGCCGGCAGCCGCCGCCGGGGGGGAACAGGCAGCGCTCCTCGCCGGCCTGCGCGGCGAAGTCCCGCACCAGCCGCGCCGACCCGTCGGTTGAGCCGTCATCGCGCCAGTAGAGGGTCCAGGCGTGATGCGTCTGGGCCAGGAAGCTGTGCAACTGCGCGGCCAGGAATGATTCGCCATTGTAGGTGGAGAGCAGGATCGCCACGGTGGGTTGGCCGATCCGGGGCAGCAGATGGACGTGCTCGTGCGTCGCGCCGAACGGCATGGCACGTATCGGCACCAGCTCGGGGCTCGTGCCATCCTCACGCCTGAGGGCGCGCATCATTGGGCTCATTCAATCAAATCCGAAAAACCCCGCCGCCTCTCGCAACGGCGGTGCCGTGCGCAGGCGGGGCAGGTCCGGCACTGGACGGGCGGTACGAGCATCCTCCGCCAGCATACACTCCAATTCCGCGGCAACCGACAGCAAAAATGCGTCACCGCCGCGCGGTCCGACGAGTTGCAGGCCGAACGGCATTCCGTAACGATCCAGTCCGACCGGCAGCGACAGCGCCGGATGACCGGCCAGCGTCACCGCGTACGCCAGTGCCAGCCAGTGAAAATAGCTGCGGGTCGGCTTGCCATCGATCTCGGCCGGGTAGAGCTCACGCCAAGACCGCGGGCTGATCGTGATGGCAGGCGTAAGGATCACGTCATGTTGTTCGAAGAACGTCTGCCACCGCCTATACATCGCCGTCTGCAACGTCATTGCCCGGGTCACGTCGGCGGCACTGTAGCGCAGGCCCTCCTCGACGTTGGCACGCACGTTGGGGCCCACGTCGCGCGGCCGTGTCCGCACCTTCTCCTGATGCGACGCGAGGAAATTGAGCGCGCGCAGCACCTCGAACGCTTCATCGGCGCCGACGCAGTCCGGCGTCGCATCCTCGGCACGGGCGAAGACCTGGCGGAACAGGCCGGTCTTCTCGGCGAACACCTCGGCGATGTGGCGCTCGGTCGGTGCGAAGCCGAAATCCGGCGTCAGCGCCACGCGCAGCCGCGACAGATCGACCGGCGCCGGAGTGGCGAAATCCGCCGCGCGCCGGATGGTCGCGCCGTGCACGGTGGTGGCGAGCGGATCGCGCGCATCGTCGCCGACCATGCACGACAGCAGCAGCGCCATGTCGCCAACGGTGCGCGCCATCGGTCCGAGCACCGACAGGTTGCTCCACCCCAGGCCGCGCCGCTCCGACGGCACTAGGCCGGGTGTCGGTCGGAATCCGACGATGCCGCAGAACGCGGCTGGGTTGCGCAGGCTGCCGCCGGTGTCGGAGCCGGTGCAGATCGGCACCATTCCGGTGGCCAGCGCGACCGCCGAGCCGCCCGAGGATCCCGCGCAGGACTTTTCCGGGTTGAACGGGTTGCCCGTCGCGCCGTAGACCGCGTTGCGGGTGTTGGCACCGGCGCCGAATTCGGGGGTGTTGGTCTTGCCGACGACGATCGCGCCGGCCGCGCGCACGGCGGCGATCAGACGCTCGTCCTGTGCCGGGACATGGTCGCGGAAGATCACGCTGCCATGGGTGGTCACCAGGCCGCCGGTCTCCTGAAGATCCTTCACGCCGATCGGCAGGCCATGCAGCGGCTCCAGCGCGTCGCCGCGCAGCACCGCCGAGTCGGCTGCTTTCGCGCGGGCGCGGGCGCGGGGGAAGTCGCGCGCCACCATCGCGTTGACCGCGTGATCCACCGCCTCGATCCGCGCGATGCAGCTTTCCAGCAGCTCGCTGGGCGCCAGACGCTTCGTGCCGATAAGCCGCCGCGCGGCGACCGCGGACAGATCACATGCCTCGGTCATCGCCCAAGCGCCGAGTTGACAGTATTCAAGCGCCAGCCC
Source organism: Acetobacteraceae bacterium (assembly GCA_003151425.1). GTDB lineage: Bacteria > Pseudomonadota > Alphaproteobacteria > Acetobacterales > Acetobacteraceae > Palsa-883. The sequence continues at coordinate 34,317 of PLXO01000074.1, read as the reverse complement.
ATCTCAGTATCCAAGTGCCAGCCCATCCTTGCGCGGCTCCGACCCGCCGATCAGGCAGCCGCGGTCGCGATCGATCCAGATCGCCTGCCCGCCGCCATGCGGACGCTCGACCAGTTCGGGGTCGTGGCCCATGCGCGAAAGCCGGTCGACCACCTCGTGCGGGATGCCGCGCTCGACCTGCAGCTTGCCCTTCAACGGCAGCAGCCGGGGAAGGTCGATCGCCTGCTGGATATCGAGGCCGTACTCCAGCAGATTGGTCAGGAACCAGGAATGGCCCATCGGCTGATAGTTGCCGCCCATCACGCCGAACGGCATCTGTGCCTGGCCGTCCTTCATCAGCATGCCCGGGATGATCGTGTGCATCGGCCGCTTGCGTGGCGCGATGCAGTTCGGATGGCCGCGCTCCAGCCGGAAGCCGAAGCCGCGGTTCTGCAGCATGACGCCGGAGCGCTCGGCCAGGATGGCGGAACCGAAACCCTCAAATAACGAGTTGATGAAGCTGCACGCGTTGCCGTCCTTGTCGACGACGCAAAGATAGACGGTGTCGCGGTGCGGCGGCATCAGCGCCTCGCCTGCCAGTGGGAGATCCCGCACCGCCTTGGTGTCGTCGATCAGCCGGCGCAGCGCGGTCAGGTACTCTGTACTGAGAAGCTTCTTGACTGGAACATCAACCTGGCCTGGATCGGCAACGAAAGCGTCGCGATCGCGATACGCCAGCCGCGCCGCCTCGACATGGCGGTGCGCGCGGATGGTGCCGAGCGGACCGTCCGGCGCCCTCGGCAGCCCACCGAGCATCCCCAGGATCATCAGCCCGACGATGCCCTGCCCATTGGGCGGGCACTGGAACACGTCGTAGCCGCGCCAGTTGAGCTGGATCGGCGTGACGAACTCGGCATTGCCCAGCCCGGCGGTGAAATCCGCCTCGGTCTGCAGCCCGCCGCGCGCGCGCAGGGTGGCAACGATATCGGCGGCGATCGCGCCCTCGTAGAACGCCTTGGCACCGTGCCGCGCGATCGCGCGCAGCGTCTCGGCCAGCGCCGGCTGCTCGAAGCTGTCGCCGGGCTTCGGGGCCATGCCGCCCGGCAGGAAATACAGCGCGCCGTTCTTGCGCAGCTTGCCCTCCAGCCGCTTCCAGTCCCACGCCACCTTTGGGTGCACCGGCCAGCCGTCCTCGGCATAGCGGATCGCCGGCTGCAACAGTTCGTCCAGGTCCTTGCGGCCGTGCGCCTTCAGCAGTGTCTCCCACGCGTCCACCGCGCCGGGCACGGTCACCGCATGGGCCGAGGTGTTCTCGATCGCGTCGATGCCGTGGCTTTCGTACCAGTCGATCGTTGCTGCGGCGGGCGCGCGGCCGGAGCCGTTCAGCGCGACGACCTTACCGCTGCCGGCCGGCGCATAGAGGCAGAAGCAGTCGCCGCCGATCCCGGTCGATTGCGGCTCGATCACGCACAGCACGGCGCAGGCGGCGACCGCGGCATCGATCGCGTTGCCGCCGGCGCGCAGCACGTCGAGCGCGGTCAGCGTCGCCGCCGGCATGGAGGTGGCGGCCATGCCGTGGGTCGCGTAGACCGGGCTGCGGCCGGGAAGGTGGTAATCGCGCATCACGGCTCCGTCACAGTGCCGACCCCGACAGGGACGAGCGGGGGCTTGACGGCGAGTATGCCCTTGTCACTGACATGTGACTACTTGAACACCACCCCGCACTGTTCACGCTAGGGAGAGCGAGTATGCCCGAGACCATCGCCCCAACGACCATCGCGCCGGAGACCATCGTCTATGCCGACTTCGAGCGGGTGGACATCCGCGTGGGTACCATCACGGACGCCCAACCGTTTCCGCAGGCGCGCAAGCCGTCGATCAAGCTGACCATCGATTTCGGGCCGGAGGTCGGCGTGAAGAAGTCCGCGGCGCAGCTTACGGTGCACTATCGGCCCGACCAGCTCATTGGTCGGCAGGTCTGCGCGGTGGTGAATTTTCCGCCGCGCCAGATCGGTCCGTTCATGAGCGAGGTGCTGACCCTGGGGATGCCGGACGAGGACGGCGCGGTCGTGCTGATCCGCCCCGACTTCAAGGTGCCGAACGGCGGGCGGCTGTTTTGAAGCGGTGACGACCTGATCGTCATGCGCGGGTCGCGACATTCTCCCCCTGCCCTTGAGGGCTTGGGCCACGAAGAACGCTCATGCCTGCGGGAACAAGCCGGGGAACAGGACTTCGGCTGCATCCAACCGGAAGCGTAGCGAAACCGCGCCCTTCGGCGTGTCGGAGCCGAGGATGCCGTCGGCGGTCAGTGCCGCCAGCCGGGCGCGGGCACGACGCTCCTTGAGGCGAGGGATGCACCCAGCCTCGCCGCGGGGCAGTTCGCCCTGGTGCAGGGTTTGTTCAAGCTGCGCCGCCGCCTCGCGTGGATGGCCCTCCAGGATCAGCGCTAGAGTATTTTCGGGCTGACTGGAATCGCCGGATCCACTTGTCATTGCGAGGAGCGTTGCGACGAAGCAATCTCCCGCCCCGAAGGAGGGGATTGCTTCGTCGCAGCGCTCCTCGCAATGACAGGTGGTGTTTCCGGTCAGGGTGAAAATGCTCTATTGCCAGCAGACGCCACACCACCGCACCGTCCTGCGTCCGTGCCGCCGGCTCCCTCAGCGCTGTCGCCGAAAGGTCAAAACGGGTGATCTCGATCGGTCTGCCCATCCGGGGTGCCCTCCCTGCGAATTGCCGCGACACACACAGAGAGAGCCGCGACACGCCGAGGGAATCGTACTTGCGCCGATTCGGAAATCGCGCCCGGGAAGGGTCAATCATTTCGACGGCTGGTATAATTCGTCGATTTACAACAAGCACTCCCCAAAAAACTTACGACTCTGCGAAGACGCGACATCGGCGCCGCGCCTTCCGATCGGGGCCGCGGCCACCGACCGGGCACGGCACCGCAGCGCAAACCGCAGGCTACATCAACGCAGATGACAGGCCACCAGCCGGCCGTCCGCCATCGGCCGCAGCGCCGGCGTCTCCTGCCCGCAGCGCGCAACGGCATAGGGACACCGCGGATGGAATGCGCAGCCTGACGGCGGATTCATTGGGCTTGGCACCTCGCCCTCGATGATCGGCCGCGTCATGCGCGCGCGCGGATCGGGCAGTGGCGCGGCGGCGATCAGTGCCTCGGAATATGGATGCTGCGGCGAAGCGAACAGCGCATCGCGCGTTGCCAGCTCGACGATGCGGCCCAGATACATCACGGCGATCCGGTGTCCGATATGCTCGACCACGCCGAGATCGTGCGAGATGAACAGATAGGCCAGGCCGAACTCCTCCTGCAGATCCGCCATCAGGTTCAGGACCTGTGCCTGCACCGAAACATCCAGCGCGGAGACCGGCTCGTCGGCGATGATCAGCGACGGGCGCAGGCTCAGCGCGCGGGCAATACCCAGGCGCTGGCGCTGGCCGCCGGAGAACTCGAACGGCAGGCGCGCCAGGACGTCGCTGCGCAGTCCGACCCGCTCCAGCAGCGTCACCGCGCGATCGCGTCGCGCCGCGGCGTCGAGACGTTGGAAGTTTTCAACCGGTTCGGTAACTATTTGCTCCGCCGACAATCGCGGATTGAGCGAGGCATACGGGTCCTGGAACACCATCTGCACGCGTTGGCGGAAGCCGCGCATCGCCTCCGGACTGAGCGTGGTGACGTCCTTGCCTTCGATGACGATGCGCCCGCCGCTCGGCTCGATCAGCCGCAGGATCAGCTTGGCGAGCGTGGACTTGCCGCAGCCGGACTCACCGACAACACACAGCGTCTCTCCGGCGGACACCTCGAACGAGACGCCGTCGACCGCGCGCACCTCGGCCACCGTGCGCCGCAGGAAGCCGCGCTGCACCGGGAAGCGCTTTGAGAGGTCGTGTACCGTCAGCACGGGGACGGCGGTCATGTACGGTGTTGGAGTGTAACGTTCTCCCCCTCCCTCAAGGGGAGGGGGAGAGTAAGATTGCTGCCACCACCGGCCGCGCTCACGTCATGACCTCCTCGGCGCGGTGGCACGCGACGTGGTGCCCGGACGCGATGGCACGGATCGGTGGCGTAACAATCCGGCACGCATCCACCGCCCACGTGCAGCGCGGCGCGAAGGCGCAGCCGACGATCGGATCACGCAACGACGGCACCACGCCGGGAATCTCCGGCAGCCGCTTGCGTCGCCGCCCCGCACCATGCGGGATCGAGGTCAGCAGCCCGCGCGTGTAGGGATGCGCCGGATGGTCGAACAGCTCCAGCACCGGCGCCTCCTCCACGATGCGGCCGGCATACATCACGATCACCCGCTGACAGGTCTCCGCCACCACGCCGAGATCGTGCGTGATCAGCAGGATCGCCGCGCCGATGCGCTCCTTCAGCTCGAGCATCAGCCGCAGGATCTGCGCCTGGATGGTGACGTCCAGCGCGGTGGTCGGCTCGTCGGCGATCAGCAGCGTGGGCGAGCAGGCCAACGCCATCGCGATCATCGCCCGCTGGCGCATGCCGCCGGAAAACTGATGCGGATAGTCGCCGACGCGTCGTTCCGCATCCGGAATGCGCACCAGGCGCAGCATCTCCGCCGCCCGCACCATCGCCGCCCTGCGCCCGAGCCCCTGATGGATGCGCACCGCTTCGGCGATCTGCTGGCCGATCGTATGCACCGGGTTCAGGCTGGTCATCGGCTCCTGGAAGATCATGGCGATGCGGTTGCCGCGGATCCGGCGCATCTCACGTTCGCTCAGCGCCAGCAGGTCGTTTTCCTCGAAACGAACTGCCCCCTCCACGACGCGTCCGTTGCGCGGCAGCAACCGCAGCACGGACAGCGCGGTGACGCTCTTGCCGCAGCCGGATTCGCCGACCAGCCCTAGCGTCTCGCCAGGCGCGATGGTGAAGCTGACGCCGTCGACCGCGCGCGTGACGCCGTCTTCGGAGAAGAACTGCGCGCGAAGTCCCTCGACTTCGAGCAACCCCGAGGAGAGCAACGCGGGGTGCAACTCGGGGCGCTGCCCGGGGAGCAGGCCGGGCACCAGCGTGGCATTCGTTCCGCTCACAGCCGGCGGGCGAGGCGCGGGTCGAGCCGGTCGCGCATTCCGTCGCCCAGCAGGTTCACCGCCAGCACCACGATGGCCACGCAGATGCCCGGGAAGAAGATCGTCCACGGCGCGATCGCCAGATACAGCCTCGACGATGCGATCATGTTGCCCCAGGTCGGGATATTCGGCGGAATGCCGGCGCCCAGAAAGGACAGCCCGGCCTCGACCAGGATCGCCGAGGCGCAGACATAGGTGCCCTGCACCGTCAGCGGCGCGATCGTGCTGGGCAGGATGTGGCGGCGCAGCACTTTTATCGTCCGTGCGCCGCCGGCGATCGCCGCTTCCACGAACGGCTGCTCGCGCACGCCCAGCACGACGGCCCGCACCAGCCGCACCTCGCGCGGCACCTCGGGGATGACGATCGCGAGGATAACGATGCCGACGCCGCCATGCGTCAGCGACACCAGCGCGATCGCGAGCAGGATCGACGGGATCGCCATCAGGCCGTCCATCAGACGCATAACTACGCTGTCGAAACGACGAAAGTATCCTGCGGTCAGGCCGATGATCAGTCCCAACGTGACCGATACGACCGAAACCGACAGGCCCACCAGCAGCGAGGCGCGCGCGCCGTAGACCGTGCGGGCAAACACGTCGCGGCCGAGATTGTCGGTGCCCAGCCAATACTCGGCCGACGGCGGTTCCAACCGGTGCACCGGGATCATCACCAGCGGGTCGCCGGCGATCAGCGGCGCCGCAAGCGCCAGCAGCACCATCGTCGCGATGATCCCGCCGCCCAGGCAGATCGTCGGATTGCGCCGCGCGAACCGCCACAGACCCGTGCGCGCCGGCATGGCGCTGGCCGCGCCGGCCAGCGTGCCGAGGTCGGACGTGGCGGCATCGGACGTGCCGGTGCCGGACATGGGGGTGCCGGACATAGTGCCTCAGTACCGGATGCGCGGGTCGATCAAGGTGTAGACCAGATCGACGGCGAGGTTGACCAGCACATACGCACCCGAGAACACGACGATCACGCCCTGGATGATCGGATAGTCGCGGTTGGAGATGGCATCGACCGTCAACCGGCCGAGGCCGGGTATGTTGAACACCGTCTCGGTGATCACCACGCCGCTGATCAGCAGCGCGACGCCGATCCCGATCACGGTCACGATCGGCACGCCGGCATTCTTCAACGCGTGATGCAACAACATCGCCCCGGTGCTGGCGCCCTTGGCGCGCGCGGTGCGCATGTAGTCCTCGTTCAGCACCTCCAACATGCTGGCCCGGGTGATGCGCGCGATCAGCGCGACATAGGCCAGGCCGAGTGCGATCGAGGGCAGGATCATGTGGCTCGCCCAGGGCCAGAGCCCGCCGGACAGCGGCACGTAGCCCTGCACCGGCAGCCAGCGCAGCCGGATGGCGCAGACATAGATCAGCACGTAGCCCACGACGAACACCGGCACCGAGAAGCCAAGTGCCGCAAAGCCCATCAGCACGCGATCGAGCAGGCCGCCGGCGCGCCAGGCCGCCAGCACGCCGGCGCCCACCGCCAGGACCGCGGCGAAACCGATCGTCGTGCTGGTGAGCGCCACGGTGGCCGGCAGGCGCTGGCGGATCAGCTCCATCACAGGCGCCTCGGAGAAGATCGAGATGCCGAAATCGCCGTGCAGGATCTGCCAGACCCAGCGGACGAACTGGACCACCAGCGGCGCATCCAGCCCGAGCTGGTGGCGGATCTTGGCGATCTGCGCCGGCGAGGCGTTGTCGCCGGCGATGATCGCGGCGGGATCGCCCGGTGCCAGGTGCAGCAGCAGGAAGATGAACACGCCGACCAGCGCCATCACCAGCAGCGTGGAGAGCAGCCGGCGCGCGATGTAGCCACCCATCGTGCAAGGTCAGGTTTTCTGTTCGTTCCCGAGCTGGCCTCAGGTCTTCTTCACGTTCCAGAACGGAATGATCTCGGGAATCGGGATGAAGCCGCTGACGTTCTTGCGCCAGGCCTGCGGCGAGACCCACTGGCCGAGGATCACCTCCGGCACGAAGTCCCATCCCAGCGCCGCCATCTTGGCGCCGATCGCCTGACGCCCGGCCACATCCGACGCGCCGGCCCATTCCATGCGCAGCTTTTCGTAAGGATCGTTGGTGGGCCAGCCGTACCAGGCCTTCTTGCCGTTCATCGCCAGCGCCAGCAGGCCGATCGGATCGCTGAAGGCGTAGGCGCTGCCCCAGGTGATGAACACGTCCCAGCCGCCCTTGTCGTCGGCCTCCATCACCGAGCGGCGCGTCACCACCCCGCCCCAGTCGCTGGCGGCGAGCTGCGCGTTGACGCCGATCTTCTGCAACTGGCCGGCGATAAGCTGGGCGGAGTTGTTCATGAAGGCGATGTTGGTCGCCTGCAGCACGACCACCGGTTCATTCTGGTAGCCGGACTTGGTGAACAGCTCCTTCGCCTTGGTCAGGTCTATGCCGTGCTTGAACCAGTCGGTGTTGGCGTCCGTCTGCATTGGCGTGCCGCAGCCGAAATAGGACGGGCAGGTCTGGTAGTATTTCGGGTTGCCGAACGTTGCTTTCATGAAATCGGACTGGTTGAGCAGGTACAGCATGGCCTGCCGCGCCTCGACCGATTCGAACGGCTTGTGCAGACAGTTCAGCCGCGCGATGCCGACATTGCCGGTCTTGTTCAGCGCCTCGAGCGTGATACTCGAATCGAACTCCAGTTGCGGCAGCAGATCGATCGGCGGCAGTTCATAGAAATCGATCTCGCCCGACTGCAGTGCCGCCAGCGCGGTCTGCTCATCGGTGATGTTCTCCCAGATCACCTTCTGGAGCGAGACCACCTTGCCGCCGGCGAGGCCCGACGGCGGTTCCTTGCGCGGCACGTATTTTTCCCATTTGTTGTAGACGTACTGGCTGCCGGGGCGGGTCTCGCTTTCGTTGAAGGTGAACGGGCCGGAGCCGATATGCGCAGCGACTTGCTGGAACGGATCGGTCTCGGCGTCCTTCTTGCGCATCATGAAACAGTCGGGCGTGGTCGGCTTGGCGAGCATGTCGATCACCAGGCCGAACGGCTCCTTCAGCTCGATTTTGAAGGTCTTGTCGTCAGCAGCAGAAATGTCCTTGACGAACTGCATCATGACCTGGCCGCCGCCGTCGCGCGCGGCCCAGCGACGGACCGAGGCAACGCAGTCGGCGGCGGTGACCGGCGTGTTGTCCTGCCAGCCCAGCCCGTCGCGCAGCATGAAGGTGTAGGTCTTCTTGTCGTCGCTGAGCGAGAACTTCTCGACCATCTGCGGCTGCGGCTTGTAGTGCTCGTCGATGGCGAACAGCGTGTCGTAGACCATCGCGCCGTAGTAGGCGGTGATGTTGGCGGTGGTCCAGATCGGGTCGAACACCCGCAGGTCGCCCTGCATCACGGCGCGCAATGTGCCGGCGTCACCCGGCGCGGCGCCGGCGCGGCGGATCGCCGGTGCGAAAACGCCGGCCGCCAAGCCGCTGCCGATCACGCTGCGTCGCGAGATGCCCATTGTAGCCGCCTCCTTGTCACACCGGAACGATACCGGTCAATATTCGTGCGCGCCCACATTATTCGTAAGCGCCTTCCTCGGTGTTGCGTTCCGATGCCAGGCTAACACTCGCAGTCGATAGGCCGCAACCTGCGCACAGATTAAATGCCTGTAGCGCATTTCTTCGTGGTTCGTGTTCGCGCCGCGCCGGCGCCGCCGTACACCGCTCCCGCTCTTCGCGGCCCTGGGCCGCGAAGAGCGGACCAAGGCCTGCCCTTTCTAGAGCCTGCCACCGAGCTTGTCCCGGTGGGACGCTTGACCTGGGGGTCGGCGCGTGGAACGAGACGGGTGAGTGTCTTGCCGGGACGGTCTTCGCCGAGCGGGCGGTGCGCACGGATCGCGCGGCGTTCCGGCGAGTGCTGGATCGCAGCGGCGGCGAAGCGCCGCGGGCGGATGATGTGATTGAGTGCAAGGGGGCTGGTGGCAGGGGTGTGGGCGCCAGTCGGGTCGGCGATCGGGTCTGTGGGGCGAGGCGGCGCCCGGCAAGCACCGCCGTCTGCGGCGTCACCAACCTTGCGTCGCAGCATCGCTGCCCCTTGAATTGGCCACTCGAATCATCTACTTATCGGCCCACCGTCCGGCACACGGGCTTCGTTCGACTGACAGCGTTCGTAAGGGAACGGATTGATGAACCTTCGGGAGTTTGAAGATACGGTGCGCACCCCTTCGGTTGCGGCTGCCGAGCAGGTGGTCTGGCTTCCGCTGAGGATGCCAGGGTCATTGGTATGGCATGATTTGGTCGCCGCACAGGGGAAGGAGACCTCTTTTCCCGGCGCCCCCAAGGTTCCGGTCGACCCGATAGCTCCGGAACGCGGTGCACATTTTGAGACGATCCTCTCGCTGAAGCACATTCAGGCATGATGTAGTGGCGCGGGATGCGCGTCACGGGTAGCACGACATCTCCGCACGCAGTCGGGTCGGTTGCTGCGCCTAGCTACCTAAGCCTAACATCGGGAGCCGGTCTCATCTGCCATCGACCGGGTGGTGAGGCGAGCTTGATTGCTTGTCCAGCTGATTTGCAGACCCGCCGGGCAATTTTGGCGGAGGCTTCGCACTTGGCGACGTTCGATGACGGCCGTGCTCCTGAAACGCCGCTTCTTGCTGAATTGGTCGGCTCGATTCGAGAGGCCCTGGATGAAAGTCAGGCGTGGCGAGCGGCTGGCCCGGCCTCCCTGCCGATGTCTCCTCTCTCGTTCTGTCAATTGGAGGAGAGTAGCGGACGCTGGAGTACGCCCGGATCGCATTTAGACCGGAAAGCAATTGCCGACGGCCTTACCATCGAAGGCTACGAACTTCGGGATCATCTGGAACGAGACGAAACCAACAACCGATTGATAAACGCAATCCAGCTTCTCCCACTCATGGAAGTGATCGCCTCGGGAAGCGGCGTTCTTAGCGCCGGCAAGGGACTGAAGCGCGAGGACGCGGTAACGGGGGCGTTGGCGGAAGCCGTGGAACGCAAGCTCGCGCAAGACCCGCCGCCAAACCATGTGTTCGTGGCTAGTGCCGACGAGTTGGAACGGTTGGGGTTTGCAGTGCCTTCCGTCGATGCTGGTTTTCGCGATGCCTACACTCCGCAGACTCGAATCGATTGGGTTCCAGCACTGACATTGTCGGGAGCACGGGCCGCCGTCCCCGCTGAATTAGCCTATTATTCCTATGAACCGCGTTCGGGCGTTCGGGCGTTCGACGTCCAGCACACGGTCGGTTTGGCCTCTGGAACGTCCGCCTCGGAAGCGGTTTGGGCCGGCCTCGCAGAATGCCTGGAACGGGACGCCTATTGGATCGTCATGCGCTGCCGCGCGCGCACTCCCACGCTGGACGTGAGTGTCCTTGGCCAGGATTATCAGCACGTGGCGCACCTAGCGGCTCAGGCTGGCCTCCGACTGATTCTAAAGGATTTTTCGCTCGACTGGCCACTGAAGATCGTCCACGCGGCCTTAGTGGACGAGTCCGGGCACATCCCGGCCCTGGCACACGGCGTCGGTTCGCACACCACCATTCGACGTGCCGCCGAAAGGGCACTGGCCGAATGCGTTCAGCTTCACGCAGATCTTGTCCGCTATTGTGCTACCAATCTTTCTGATTCGGTACTGCCCTACGCGAACCGCACCGGCACAAAATCACCCCCTGGTAGCTGGGCAGATCCGGCATCCCTCCACCTTTTCTCCCATCTTGTCGATACTGGCGAGGCTGACTACGCCAGCCAGCCTTGTGGGGAACCTCGCACGCTCAGGGAGATCGTCGAACTCGTCGGGACTATCGCGGGCCCGATGTTTTGGACGGAACTAGGTGCCTGGCAGGGACTGCACGTGGTTCGCGTTCTAATCCCGGGATGTGTTCCGCCGGACCACGAGGGTCATCGCGTCGTTCCGCGATTGCGTTGGTGGCTGGATCGCTTGGGGATACGGTTCCCCTACCAGCTACCGATGCTTACGTGAAACACGAGATGAACCAGATGACTGCCAGCCCGGGCCGGTCGCTCGGGCGAGCCACCGGTGACCATCGCTGGTGCGTGATAGAGGCGATAGGCAGATCCATGCCGCCCCATCGTCGATTGACGGGGGCCTAAGACTTCGTCTATCCATAATTGGCGCTGGGTCCGCGTGTCGCGACGCTCGCAGCCGGCCCTCGTAGCGCGCAGCCTTCGGTTGCCTCACTTGCGTTGCAGCAACACCGGACTCATAACACCAATAGATGCAATGTCTCAACAACCGCCCCACCTACCGAACGAAGCAGACCGCAAGCGCCTCACGCGCATCGGCGAGGCATTTCAGACGTTTGAAAAACGGCAGCTGAGGAACTCTCCACAAGGCGAACCGCCAGGCCTGACGGAACTGAGAAACTCTGTCAGGGGTGCGCTTCTCGATCCGCCGCGACAGCGATCTTCGACCACAAAGGTCAAGTCGCGTCCGCGCCCAGGTTCCGCGCTGTATGCCGGCCTGAAGGCATTACTCGGCTATTATGTTGATCTCGCTAGCGATCAACGTGGCGATGATCTTGCTTCATTAGGAGTGGCCCAGCGGTCTAAGGATAGCTACGAAAGGGACAATCAGGAACAAATTGGCATCTACAGACGACTGGGGCGCGTCGAGATTCTTGCGGATATTCTTACAGAGACCCTTTGCGAGGGGTTCGGCGAGAAATATTTCGATGTGACTATCGATTTTGTGACAGTCTCCGATCTCAAGCAAGCATACTGGTCTGCCCGTCGGCGTAGGACCCAACGCCAACGCCCAAGACATCCGACGCACCGGGTCATTCGAATCAACGATATTCCGTTTGCAGAAGCAGTGTATCCTGAGCTGATGTCGATCTATGCCAATGAGCTTGGGTATACGATCGAGGTCATTCCTAATATTGAATGGTCGGAAGTGGGAGCCGCGCTGTTCACGGGCCGGATCGACGTGGCAATCTATAACGGATCTATCAAGAACCGTATCAACGAATTTGCAACGCTATTTGATCACAAAATTATCTATAAGAGCGAACCCCTGTTCCGATATAAAGACTATATCATACTGGAAAATACGGCAAGCGGAGACGAACTTTCTTTCGGAGTACCGTGGAAATCAGACTTTGAGGATGTTTTCAGAGAACATTGGAGTGAGCCTAAAAATGACTCGGATCTTGTCTCGTATCTAACGGGTGTGGTCTATAATGAGGTCGTTGATCCGGCACGCAAACTACCAAAACTACCTGTCACAATGCGTTATTGTGACAGCGCTGACCAGGCATTGCAAAGAGTGATCGATGGGCATATGAGATATTGCCTGGTTGGGGGGCTGCAGGCGCGCTATGCAGATTCCCAGTTCGGTGGGAGAAGCGACAAAGTCAAGCTGCTCCAGCTTGGTCATCTAAATCGAGCCACGCAGGGCTCGGAAGATGATCATGTTAGGTTTTGGGTGGCAGTTGATCGCAAGGACCAAGCCGACACTCTTCTACACGCCATGGCGGCGATTTGGAATAGCCATGTTGTTCGGCAATGGGATCGGATTGCGCGCAGCACCACATCTACCACATCTGGAATAGACGTATTCCAAGACAAGCTTGTTGAGCTCGTGAACGCATACCCCCATCAGGCATTCGTCAAGAATTTTGGGGAACTAACGTCTCTGGTCAGAAGGCATGACACAAAGCTGCTCCCGGTGGCGAGCGTTAGCATCCCGGTTAAGCTTGGCGGTAGTAGCTGACCTTAGTGGTAAACACTGCTGCCTTGCAGACGCCGATTAGGTCCCCGTAAATTCGGCGAGGCGTGATATCCATCAGCTCTAGATCTTCGATGGCGTCGATCGTTGCACTGTACGGCATCGTGAATTTTACCAAAAATCCATCCACATCTATGTCGTGGCGACGACAAAACTCCTCGACCAAGCTATCAAGATGACGATGCCCGTACGGCAATCGAGTAAACAACCCGCGTTGGTTCCGAATGCGCAGATTTCTCCGGTTGAAGTCGTCGAATATTTGCACACCCATACCCCGCCAATGGGTCTTCACGCTTCGATCAGCGGGCCCACTATCAATCTCTCCGTAGCGCCGCAGCGCAAAGATCGCCACACGATCTTTGCTGCCTGCAATTTCCCGCCGCTCGATCCGTGCCAACTGCAGGAGCGCGGTTTCAAATGCAAAAAACGCCGCGACGTAAGGGCTAGCCGACCAATCAAGCAGCGGGGTCGGCATCTCATAATGCTGTGCGAGTGCCCATTGCTCACGCTCAGATTCTGGAACGCACTCGCGAGCAAGGCGCAACCCCTGCACGAATTCGTTAAGGAGATCGTCCTGCAAGCGTTTGAGTACGGTGCCACGTTCGGTTGGGAAGAGGCGGACAATGCTTGGCTCCAAGGGCCATCGTACGTCGCCCTGCCCTCGGAATATGAAGTCGCGCTTGCACAAAGCATCGCTACTACGGAGATGCTCCCAGAAATCGCCCTTGAATTGGTCCCAGGTGCGGTAGTACACTTCTTCCATCAATCAACCCCGGAGTGGTGGTATGTCCGGTAGCCTGCGCGTCGTGATCGGCGATACATGGCAGCCACGTCTTCTGCCGTACTTTGCGATGGCCATGATGGGCCTCATGCTGATCACCAACGTACTCAATCTCAAGTTCGTCAACATCGGCGGCCTGTCGGTCATCGCATCGCAGCTCACGTATGTCTTCGCGCTTGTTCTGGCCGATATCATGGCGGAGGTCTACGGCTATCGGCGCGTGCGTAGGCTACTCTATGTCGGCTTGGCATTCCTAGTCTTTTACGCTATCTGCCTCCAGGCTGCGGTGGAACTACCGCCGGCGCGAGATTACCCGAACGATCAAGCTTTTCGGACGATCTTCTCGCAGACGCCGCGTATCGTGGCCGCCAGCATTGCGGCATTTTTCGTGACCGAGCTAGTGAATTCCTTTGTGATGTCGCACCTGAAAATCCGCGCCCGTGCGCGATATTTCTACGGTCGCGCGGTCGCCTCAGTCGGTACAGCCCAGATCGTCAACGGGATCACGTTCTTTGGGATCGCGTTCGCCGGGGTCATGCCGTTGAGCCTAATCGCTTCCGCTGCGTCGCTCAGTTGGATGCTGGTGATGCTGTGCGAAGTCATCATCTTGCCACTTACAAAGCGGCTGGCGATGAGAGTCAAGACCGCCGAGGGTGTCGAACACTACGATCGGCAGCCTGCCAACTCCTGAAGGGTCCGAGTTGTCAGGGTTCCCGCGTATACTGGCGCTCCCGAGGTCTGTCCCGTCGATACGTGCTGCCGATCACCACGGAGCTGCGCGCGAACACCAGCCTGCGGATCGACATCGCGCCAAGTGCGGAGAATGGGCTGCCTGCGGCACGTCCCTCACCCGCGTCGCAAGGGCTCCGCGACCTCCCACAAGCGGGAGAGGTGTGCAGAAACCGTTTCAATCGGCGACGATCCCCAGCGCCGCGCGGTTGGCGGCGAAGGCGCGGTCGTACTCGATCAGCCGCGCCACGTCGTCGCGCGCCGCCTCGCCATACAACCGGCCGATCAGGTGCAGCGTCAGGTCGTGCGCCAGGGCGACACCGCCGCCGGTGATCGGGCCGCCCGCGTCGACGATCTGCGCCACCATGGCCTGTGCGCCCATCCCGGCCAGCAGCGCCAGCGGCGCCTGCGCCTCCGCGCCGATCGCGGTCCGCCTTGTGGTCGCGCGGCACCCGTCGAGCAGCCCGGCCGCGCCAAGGATCAACGCGCCGGTGCAGACCGACGCGAGCAGCCCGCCATCCAGCCCGCGCAGGAACGCCAGCATCGCCGCGTTCCGCGACTGGGCCATCCATCCCGGTCCGCCGGTCACCACCACCGCGTCGTAGACTGCGTCCCCAGGGGGAGTGCCAGGGGCTGACCCAATGGACGTCCGAGGCGATGCCCCAAGGGACGACCCGGGGAGTGCCCCAAGCGATCCCGCAGTGGATACATCACCGAAGCCGTGCGCGGCGAGCACCGTCAGTCCACCGGCGCAGCGCACCGGTCCAGCACGCTCGGCGATCGTCGTCGCCGACAGGCCGGGCAGCAGACGGCTCGCCATGCTGATGACGCCGAGTGTCCCGCCGAGATCGATCGGCTCCACATCGTCGTACACCACGATCCCGATCCGCGCCGGTTGATCCCGGTTCAACATGTTCCTCCCCTCGGCGAAACCCGGCGCGCATTTCTCATACAGTCGCCGGTGATGGCTCCGTTGTTGCCGTGACGCCAGGTTTCCCACGTGCCCACGCGGGGATCTTCGCGCATTGCCACGACACCGAGAGCCTCACATTCCGACGATGGTATGCGCCGCGCGGATTGTTCGGGGCGATTGGGGCACTGTTAACATCTCTGGTCCAATCCTGCGCGCCGGAGACCAACAGCGTGAAGCGATTGGAGTGCCTGGATGGGCTGCGCGGCGTGCTGGCGCTGTATGTGCTGCTGTCGCACATGGTGCCGTTCACGGCGCTGCCGGCGTGGATCGTCGGGCCGCTGTCGCATGGCGAGGCAGCGGTCGACCTGTTTTTCGTGCTGAGCGGGCTGGTGATCGTCCGCTCGCTCGAGCATTTCGACTATCACGCGCGGCCGTTCCTGATCGCCCGTGCGGCCCGCATCTTTCCGGTGTTCCTGCCGGTGTTCGCCCTGGCGGTGGCGGTGCAGCCGGTGTCGATCCACTTCGCCGGCATGCCCTGGATTGCCGCGGACAGCCCGGCACGGATGATCTGGTCGGAGGGGTGGCCCGCTTCCTGGATGGCGGAGCTGGCGGCGCATCTGACGATGCTGCACGGCCTGTTCCCGCATGGCGTGTTGCCGAACGCCTGGGTGAGCTTCCTCGGCGCCGCCTGGAGCCTGTCGAGCGAATGGCAGTTCTATGCGCTGGTGGCGTTGATCGGCGTGCGGTTCGGGCGCGGCGAGCGCGGGCGCGGGCGGCTGGTGCTGCTGCTGCTGGGTCTGGCGCTGGCGGCGGTCGCCTGGCAGCAAACGGCCCCGCCGGATTGGCGGTTCAGCCGCGCCTTCCTGCCGAACAAGGCAATGTATTTTGCGCTTGGCGTGGCCAGTGCGGGACTGGTGGAGGACCTGCGTCGGTGGCCGCGGTTCCTGGCGGTGCTGGGCATGGTGCTGGTGCTGGTGCTGTGTCTGAGGCAGGACAATTCGCTCTCGGTGCTGGGGCCGGTGGGGTGGGTCGTGTGCCTGGCGGCGCAATCCGTGCAGGGGCGGTTGGTTGGCTCGTGGTGCGGCCTGCGCGAACTCGGCGTGCTGCTGCGCAGTGCCTCGCTGCGCCGGTTGGGCGCGGTCTCGTATTGCCTGTATCTGGTGAACGAGCCGATCCAGAAGCTGCTTGGCGTGATGCTGGCCCAGGTGGCGGGCGGCAGATCGACGATG
The DNA here is from genome assembly GCA_003151425.1 of Acetobacteraceae bacterium. GTDB lineage: Bacteria > Pseudomonadota > Alphaproteobacteria > Acetobacterales > Acetobacteraceae > Palsa-883. The sequence continues at coordinate 17,863 of PLXO01000074.1, read as the reverse complement.
TTCACCTTGCTATGGGTGCCGACCGCAGTGCTGATCCCGCTGTTGGCGGCATGGTGGTTGCACTGCATGATCGAAGTGCCGGCCATGCGCGTCGGCCACGTACTGGCCGGGTCGGTTCTCGCGCGCATCCAAGGCCGGACGCAGCCAGGCGATGCGAGAGGTCCCGCCCGCATCACGACGCCCGCCCGCCAGCCGTTGCCGGCTTTGTCGTCGAGCGCGATGAAGCCTCGGTGATCGCCGGACCGATCTCCCGGCTTGGCGGAGGGGGCGGTGACGAAGCGGCCGGACCGTGAGCGCCGGCCATTGGCTGTCTTTTCGGTCGTCTGTTTCGGAAACAACAGCCGCTTGAAAAAGCTGGGGTCGGCGAAGTTTCCGAAAGTCTTGCAGAGCGATATTATCGCTTGTGAAGACGATCATACTCACGCTGAGCGCCGCGAAAGATATCGATGCCCTTCCCCGAGACGCTCGCGAGCAGGTGGAAGCTGGGCTTCACCGGTACGCTATGACGGGCCAAGGCGACGTGAAGGCCCTTCAGGGCCGCGACGGCTATCGCCTCCGCATTGGCAGCTACAGCGTGATCTTCGATGAGGATGCAACCACGATCCTGGCGATCTACATCGGTCGCCGGGCCACGACGACTTACAAGAGGAGCTAAGGCTATGAGTGCACCACAGATCATTCGGACGCCCAGCGGCGAAGAGCTGGTGGTGCTGCCCCGGGCCGAATATGAAGCACTCCTCGACCGCGCCGATCACGGGCCTGAGGCTGCCGATGACGTCGCCATCTACGATGCTCGGAAGGCCGAATTGGCTGCTGGCGGCGTCGTGCTGCCCCCGGAGGTTAGTGCTGCGGTTCTTCGAGGTGAGAGTCGGTTGAAAGCCATTCGCAACTGGCGCGACGAAACGCAACTGCATTTGAATTTTAAAACAGGTATCGGTCAGGGCTATCTGTCCGATCTCGAAAGTGGGCGCCGTACGGGAACCCCCGAGACCATTGCGAAGCTCGCACAGGCTTTGAATGTGCCGGTGGAGTGGCTTTCGTAGACTATATCGCCCGCCCCAACATCGCTCCGGCATTCGTGATGGGTCTCGGCTGTGTGAAAACTCGCCGCAGTCCGGGCGTTCCGCAACTTTGATTCGCGCAATTTTCGCCGCTGGTTGCCATCACGGTCGCGCAAGGAAAACCGCCATCCGCGAGAGTTCGGCGTCAAACGCCTGCCGGAAGTCGCGTCCCTTCGGAGCCGACCTTGCATATCCCACCTCGAATGCGAGACGACCGTCAGGCGCGGACAGATTGATCCAGCCGATCACCTCGTTGCGCCACAACATCGGCATGGCATAGTAGCCGAACCGTCGCTGTGCCGCCGGCGTATAGGCCTCGAAGCGATACTCCCAGCCCCACAGATGTTCGAAGCGCCGCCGGTCCCAGACAACCGGATCGAACGGCGCCAGGAACCGCACTTCGTCCAGTGCCTCCGTCGCCTTGCCGGCGCGCAGTCCCGTGGGCCACAGATAGAACTCGCCGTCCACTTCCTCCCGCTCCAGTTCTCCCGACTTCAGCAACGATTTCACCGCCTCGTGCATGCGTCCCAGGCCAGGTGCGCCCCGCGTCAGCAGATGCAGCGTGCCGCGCAGGCTCGGCTCCGAGATCGGACACAGAATTCGCGTCACCAGCTTGACCAGCAGGTGCAGGCGTTGTTCCGGCGAAATCTGTTCCACATAGGGCGAGGCGACCCCATAGACCCGCACCCCATTGTGCCGCCGGGCAACGCGCAGCAACCCGTAATAGTGCAGGCTCTTGAGCGCGCTCGTCGTGGCCTGCGACATGCCGCCCCAGCCGTTGACGACACGCTCGCCGCCGAAGCGCGCGTGCAGGTCGCGCGGGTGCACGGTGCCCCGCTCGCGCACGAATGCGAGGACGTCCGCGGCCAGGCCGGCCGGCACGTGGGTGCCGTCGGCACACGTCAGATCCCGCCGCGGGTGGATCAGCCGGTGGGTGGCGCGCGGCATGAAGCCGTAGGCGTACAGGTAGTCCTCCTCGATGCCGAGGCGGACGAACTGGCGATCCAGGTCGCCGGCGCGATAGCCGATGACCCGGTGGCGCAGCATCAGGTCCTGGGCGCGGGCGGGGGCGCGGATCGGATCGGCCTGGACGAAGCCGAGCCTTGTGACGGCTCGGCCGAGGGTGGTCGGCGGCTGCAGCGAGACCTGCACCGCTCGGGCTTTTGTCTGATCGCGCGTCAGTGGCATGGTTGGTTGGGGCGCATTGGCCGATTTTGTCGCCGCATCGATGCGGCAGCAAGCCTAGGTCCGCCTCTCCAGCAATTCTCATTTTGGTCGGGCGGTACGGCCTTTCAACGTCATGGCCGGACTTGTTNNGTTCCGGCCATCCCCGCAGCACGGTGCCGCGACGGATGGCCGGAACAAGTCCGGCCATGACGATGTGGCTACCAGAGGGGCCAAAATAACAATTGCTGCCGCCTCTCCTCGGGCCGACGTCGCCCGACCCGTGGGCCGGGCATGACGGGGGAGAGAAGTGCAGCTAGCCCAGCCCCGCGTAGATCTCCGCGACGTCGAGCACGATGCCAGGCGGATCGAGACGGATCGATCCCAGATTGGCAACGCGCGAGACGATGTCCTCGCCGGCCCTCTGGTGATGAATGATCTCGCGGCGGCGCGCGCTGACGATCAGGTAGTGCTGGATCGAAGGAACGCGGAAGTAGTCCGCCAGCTTGTCGCTGGTGTCGATCGCCTGCGTCCGCGGCGACAGTACCTCGACGACGATCACCGGATTTGTGGCGCAAACGCCGTCCGGCGGTGCGCGCGGGCCGCAGTTCACCACGGCATCGGGCTCATAGTCGGTGTCCTCATCGACCTCGATGGTGACGCCGTCGCCCAGCGCCTCGCAGTCGAAGCCGGCTGTCGTGATGGCGCGATCGAGCGCGGCCCAGATGCGGGTCTTGATGCGGACGTGCTGGACTTTCTCCGGCGACATCGCGACCGGCTCGCCGCCCATCCGTTCGTAGCGGCCGGTCTGTCCCTCGGCCCAGCGGCGGAACTCTTCGCGGCTCAGGCGTTGCGGCATGGTGGTCTCCTTTGCGGGGTATCGTATCACATCGTGCGTCCGGCCAAATCAGCCGCTTCCGCTCGGGTTGGTCACGGCGCTGCGGTCCCAGCCACACCGGGCGAGGGCTGCCCGCATATGCGGCGGCGGCTCGGCGGTCGCGGTCACTGGCGGCTGGAGCGGCAGCTCGATCGCCCGTGCCAGCAGGTGCAGCCGCACGCCGGCGTCGGCGCCATCGCCGCCGCCGCTCTCGCCGCCGCCTGCCCGGTCGCCACCGCCCCGGCCGCCGCCGCCCCGATCGCCACCGCCATCGCCGTCACCTCCATCGCCGTAGATCGAATCACCCAGCACCGGGCAGCCCAGCAGCGCGCAATGCACCCGCACCTGGTGCGTCCGCCCGGTGCGGGGGAACAGTTCCAGCCAGGCGATCGCGCCATCGCGGCCGCGCAGCCGCCAGTCGGTCACCGCCGCCTTCCCGCCCGCGTCCACCTGCATCCGCCAGCCGCCCGGTGTGCTGACCCGCAGCAGCTTCGTCTCGATCGTCCCGGAGGTCTCGGCAGGCGCGCCGTGTACCACCGCCCAGTAGGTCTTGCGCACGAACCCGCCGGAGAACGCCATCTGCGCCTCCAACAACGCCGTGCGCCGCAGCGCCACCACCAGGCAGCCCGCGGTGTCCGCGTCCAACCGGTGCACCAGCCACGGCCCGTCCTTGCGCCGCGACAGCAGCGGGAAGCAGTCCTCCACGCTCGCCCCGCCGCGCGGGCCGCGATGCACCGGTAGCCCGGCCGGCTTGTCCAGCACGATGAACCGGCGATCATGAAACAGCACCGGCGGCAAGTCCGTCATCGACAATTCGGTCATTGGCAATTCCGTCGTTGGCAAGCGCCCCCACAATACGGCATGCTGCATCGCATCATGCGCATCCATATCCAGAATCCCATCGACGACCCGCTGTTCATGTTCTCGCACGAACAGTGGGACACCGCCGCCGCCCGTGCCGGTGACATCGGCCGAGGCCACGAGGTCACGCTCGGCGACACCGACGAGGACTTCGCCGCCGCCATGGAAGACGCCGAGGCCCTGGTCACCGAGCTCGGCGTCATGCTCCGGCTGTTCCCCTGCCGCGCCCCGCGATTGCGGCTGATCTTCGTGACCAGCGCCGGGCTGGAGCGATTGGCGCCGTTCGACTGGCTGCCCAGCAACGTCACGCTGCTCAACAACAGCGGCACGCACACGGAGAAGGCCGGCGAGTTCGGCATCATGGCGGTGCTGATGCTGGCCAACCGCGTGCCGGGGCTGGTCACCAACCAGCGCGCGGGCAAATGGCAGAAGCAATGGGGCTCGCTGGTGGGCGGCAAGCGCCTGACGGTGGTCGGGCTGGGCGGGATGGGCGCGCCGATCGCCCGCTGGGGGCGGCTGTTCGGCCTTCAGGTCACCGGCGTGCGCACCGCCGCCGCGCCGCATCCGGACTGCGACGAGGTGATCACCGCCGATGAGCTCGACCGAGTCCTGCCGAGCACGGACTACCTGGCGCTGGCCTGCCCTCTGACCCCGGCGACGCGCGGGCTGCTGGATCGCCGGCGTCTTGGGCTGCTGCCGCAGGGTGCCGGGGTGGTAAATATCGGCCGCGGCGCGCTGCTCGATCAGGATGCGCTGTGCGACCTGCTGGACAGCGGCCACCTGTCGGGCGCCGTGCTGGACGTGTTCACGCCGGAGCCGCTGCCGGAAGGGCACCGGATGTGGACGACGCCGAACGTGATCATCTCGCCGCATACCTCGGTGGACGAACCGTCGTCCTACAACCCGCGCAGCCTCGACATCTTCTTCGAGAACCTGCGCGCGCTGCGCGACGGGCAGCCGATGCCCAACGTGTTCGACACCACCCGCGGTTACTGACGGAAGCGGGCATGCAGGTCTGGCGCTTTCCCACCACCGGCGCGCCCACCACTGGCACAATCGACGGCCTGACGCTGGGCACGGCGGACATCCCCCGCCCCGGGCGCGGCCAGGTGCTGGTGCGCATGCGCGCCGCATCGCTGAATTACCGGGATTTGATGATCGCCACCGGGCGCTCCGCCCGCGGCGCGCCGCTGCCCGACTTGGTGCCGCTGTCGGACGGCGCCGGCGAGGTGGTGGAGGTTGGCCCCGAGGTCACCCGCGTCGCGGTCGGCGACCGGGTCGCCGGGTGTTTCATGCAAAGCTGGCTGGGCGGTGAGATTTCGCCCGATGACGCCGCCAGCTCCTTGGGTGGGGCGATCCATGGCGTGCTGGTCGAGTATCGGCTGTTCGACCAGCAGGGCCTGGTGAGACTCCCAGAGCACCTGTCGTTCGAGGACGGCGCCACGCTGCCCTGCGCCGCGCTGACCGCGTGGAACGCGCTGTTCCATGGTCCGAAGCCACTGACGGTGGGGCAGAGCGTGCTGGTGCTCGGCACCGGCGGGGTCTCGGTGTTCGCGCTGCAATTCGCCCACGCGGCCGGGGCGCGGGTGATCGCCACCTCGTCGTCGGACGGCAAGCTGGCGCAGGCCAAGGCGCTGGGCGCGGATGAGGGGGTGAACTACCACGCCCATCCGGAGTGGCAGACCGTGGTGCGCGCGCTGACCGGCGGGCGCGGGGTCGACCACGTGGTGGAGGTCGGCGGTCCCGGCACCCTGCCGCGCTCGATCGAGGCGGCGCGGCAGGGCGGGCATATCCACCTGATCGGCGTGCTGTCCGGCGGCGGGACGATCGATCCGTCGGTCGTGCTGCGCCGCGGGGTGGTGCTGCGCGGCATCTATGTCGGCTCGCGGCAGATGTTCGAGGCGATGAACCAGGCCATCGCGCTGCACCAGATCACCCCGGTGATCGACCGCGTGTTCGACTTCGAGGACGCCAAGGCGGCGTATCGCCACCTGCAAGGGCAGGGGCATTTCGGCAAGGTGGTGATCCGGATCGAGTAGCGCGGCCGGCGCATTGTCGTATGGCGGAGATCGGGGCGTCCCGTTGTGGAACCCCTCCCTGGTGGAACCCGTGCCTGGTAACCCCTGCCTGGTGGAACCCCTGCCTGCTGGAACCCCTCCCCCCAACCTTGGTCCGCTTCGCGGCCCAAGCCCTCAAGGGGACGGGGGGGGAAGAAGGTCAGGCCTGTTCCACGGCGGCCGCGGCGGCATCCAGCGCCGCGGCGATGGCCCGCGTCTGCTCGGCGGTCATGCCGCCGTGCTGCAGCTTGAGCCGCAGCGCGAGCTTCAGGTTCTCCGTCGCGCGGATGACCGAAGGCGGCGGGTCTTGGCGCGGCTGCCGGCGATCTGCGCCATGCGGGCCTGCAGCGCCTCCACCGCGGGGCGGTTTTCCTCCAGATAGGCGCGGCCCTGGTCGGTCAGTGCGTGCAGCTTCTTGCCGTCCTGCTCAGTGACCGTGGCGTGGCCGAGGTCCTCCAGCATGGTCAGGGTCGGGTAGATCACGCCGGGACTGGGGGAGTAGGCGCCGCCCACCAGTTCCTCGACCGCCTTGATGATCTCGTAGCCGTGGCGCGGCTTCTCCGCGATGAGCTGGAGCACCACCAGGCGCAGGTCGCCATGGTCGAAGACCCTGCCGCGCCGGCCGCCGAGCCCGCCGCCTTCGCGCATCCGGTCATGGTCGCGGCCATGCCCGCGTTCGTGGTCCCAGCCGCCGTCCCGTGTCGGCCGGGCGAAGTGGCGGTGCCCGTGCCCGTGTTCGCGGCCGTGTCGTGGGTTGGTTCTGCTACGCATGTCGTTCGTCTCCGAGTGAGTTTCGATTTGTCGAATGACATATCGAGGGGTCAGATATATCTAGACTCACTCGAAATTAAGGGGGTCATCGTGAGGCGGGGTTGTGCCGCGCATAATGGGCGACGAAGCGGGCGCCGAGTTCTGTCAGTTGCTCGACCAGCTTGGCCCCGGTCTCCGGCGAGCACAGCCGCGGATCGCCGGCCCGCACGCCCTGCGGCGCGATCTCGTGGTACTCGACGGGGACGGCGATCTCGGCGCCCTCGAACCGCGCGACGCCGAACGCGGTGGCCGGCATGCCCATCACCTGTTGCAGCGGCTCCGGGTCGGGGGTCAGCTCCGGGCGCATCAGGTGCGGGAACAGGTGCATGGCGACGCTGGTGAGCGGGTCGGCGCCATGGCCGGACACCAGCTTCGCCTTCGCCTCGCCGACGATCCCGGGCAGCAGCCCATAGGCGACGCGCCACAGGTAGAAGCTGGGGATCAGGATCTGGCGCTGCACCCAGAATGGCTGGGTGGCGTCGTGGATCGCCTGCACGTTGCCGCCATGGCCGTTGATCACGATCAGCCGCGTCAGGTCGTGGCGGATCAGGCAGCCCAGCATGTCGGACAGCACCGCGCGCAGGGTCGGCTGGGTCAGCGAGATGCCGCCGGGCATCGAGCCGAAATAGTCGGCGCCGCCGAACGGCAGGGCGGGGGCGAGCAGCGTCTCCACCCCGCGTTCGCCGGCGCGGCGGGCGATCAGCTCGGCGAGGGCGTCGGCCGAGAGGTAGTCGCCCATCGGCGCGTGCGGCCCCTGGTCCTCATGGCTGCCCATCGGCAGCAGGATCACCGGGTTGCGTGGATAGATCCCGCGCGCCTCGCCGCCGGTCAGCTCGGCCATGCGGACTTTGGTCATCGGTTCGGTCCTTGGTTAGGCGGCGCCTGATGGACCGCTCGCCGTGGCGTCGTCGGATTGCGTTGCCAGCGGAACATCGGCGTAGATATCGGTGATTGGGAGCTCGACCTCGATCTCCGGCATTCGCAGCACGTCGCCGGCGGTCAGCGCATGGGCGATCCAGTCCGCGCCCTGGCGGGCGAAGACGGTCGCGGCGATGCTGTCCTGTTCCAGGATGACGTAGCGTTGGATTGACGCCGTCGCCTGGTATTCGCGTAGTTTTTCGATCCGATCGGTGCGGGACGCGCCGGCACTGAGCACCTCGAACACGACGACAGGATGCCGGATCACTGTGTCGGCAGCTTGAATCGGCGTGCAATAGACGAATGCGTCCGGATAGCGGATGCGGTCCATGACTTCGATCTTCAGGGTCGGGCCAACCGCGCGGCAGGACTTGCCGCGCAAACGTTCCCGCAGCAGTGCGCGCAATGTGCCGCCAATCAACTCGTGCGCAACCGTTCCGCCGGTCATCGCGACCGGCTGGAAGCCATCGAATTCGTAGCGCAGTTCCTGCCCCTCCTCCCACGCGAGGAACTCCTCCAGTGTCAACGGCTTGCGGAGTGCGACGTTCATGCACCGACATTAGCACAGAATTGCGCTTGGCGAACCGAGCAACGCGCCTTCATTTCGGGCGCGGCGGACGGCCTTGTCTGGGTGCGCTCCCGGCAATGGCGCGGAGCAACTGGCGCTTCGATTCGGTACGCCGTGCGCCGGCGTTCGGCTTCAGGGTGCCAGCAATGCCGAGCGCCCGCTTGCGCTCGATCAGCCGGCGTTCCAGTTCGCGAATGTCAAGCGTTACGATCTGCAACCAGCAATTCTCGTTTTGGTCGGGNNTGGGCCAAAATGAGAATTGCTGATCTGCAACCAGCCGTTCGAATTCGCTCAGGGACAGCTCCTGAGCGGTCTCCTCGCGGATCCGACGATCAAGCTATGTCGCGTCAAGGCTGGTCGCAAGACGATATGCCAGGGCCGCCTGGTGCGGAAGATCCGTGGAAGCCTTTCGATTGGAGCAGTATTGGCCGAGACGGTCCGCGATAACGTCCTCGACCGGGATCACCAGGACGATCGATCCCTCATCAACCCGTATCATGCGCAAGAGCCGACGATCGACATGTCCGTCGAACAAGGCACCGCTGACGCACTCCACGCCGATCCCCAGCGTGGGATGGTACAGACCTCGCAGCAGATGACCGCGACGATCCTCCCGTCGAAAGCCGCGGGCGATCAGCGCCGCCTCGATCGGAGCCGGGTCAACCACGACAAGGGCAAGGTCGCGTGAGATGTACTGCCCAGCGGTCCACAATTCCAGGGCCGCGCCACCAACCAGGACGGGGCGCTGATTTCCCGCCGATGCCACCTCCTCCATCGCCGCACCGAGGCAGCCGCAGTGCAGCGATGAAAGCCTCTGGATACCCCTCCATCCGTGCGGAACTGCTGCGAATGTTGTGTCGCCTCGGCACGTTGCTCAGGATGTGCGCGAGCAGCGCCTCAAGCCGACGCCTACTCCGCCGCTTCCGCGTACGCCTCCAGCGGCGCGCAGGTGCAGACCAGGTTGCGGTCGCCGTAGACGTTGTCCACCCGCTTCACCGGAGGCCAATACTTCGCCGCCGCCACCCAGGGCAGCGGGAACGCCGCCTGCGCGCGCGAGTAGGCGTGCGTCCAGACATCGGCCATGACCTCGCGCGCGGTGTGCGGAGCGTGCTTCAGCGGGTTGTCGGCGCGGTCCAGTTTTCCCCCCGCAACCTCGGAAATCTCGGCGCGGATGGCAATCATTGCGTCGCAGAACCGGTCCAGTTCGGCTTTCGATTCGCTCTCGGTCGGTTCGATCATCAGCGTGCCGGCGACCGGCCACGACATGGTCGGCGCGTGGTAGCCGAAATCCTGCAGCCGCTTGGCGATGTCTTCCACCATCACCCCCGCCTCGGTCTGGAAACCCCGGCAATCGATAATGCACTCGTGGGCCACCATGCCGCCCGGGCCGCTGTACAGCACTGGATAGTGCCCACGCAGCCGGGCCGCGATGTAGTTGGCGTTGAGGATCGCCACCTCGGTCGCCCGCGTCAGCCCGGCGGCGCCCATCATGCGGATATAGGCATAGGAAATCGGCAGGATCAGCGCGCTGCCGAATGGTGCGGCCGACACCGGCCCGATGCCGCTGGCTGGCCCCGCGTCCGCGCGCAGCGGGTGGTTCGGCAGATGTGGTGCCAAGTGTGCCGCCACGCCGATCGGCCCGACGCCTGGCCCGCCGCCGCCATGCGGAATGCAGAACGTCTTGTGCAGGTTCAAATGGCACACATCGGCGCCGATCGCCGCAGGCGAGGTCAGCCCGACCTGCGCGTTCATGTTGGCGCCGTCCATGTAGACTTGGCCGCCATGCGCGTGCACCAGGGCGCAGATGTCGCGGATCGCCGCCTCGAACACGCCGTGCGTAGACGGATAGGTGATCATCAGCGCCGCCAGCCGACCGGCGTGCTTCGCCGCCTTGGCCTCCAGGTCCGCCAGGTCGACGTTGCCGTCGCGATCGCAGCCGACGACCACCACGGTCAGCCCCGCCATCGTCGCGCTGGCCGGATTCGTTCCGTGGGCGCTCGAGGGTATCAAACAGACATCGCGATGCGCCTCGCCGCGCGCTTCGTGATACGCGCGGATCGCCAGCAGCCCCGAGTATTCGCCCTGCGAGCCGGCGTTCGGTTGCAACGACACCGCGGCAAACCCGGTCGCCGCCTTCAGCCAATCGGCCAGGCGTGTGATCAGCGTGGTGTAGCCCGCGGTCTGCTCGGCCGGCGCGAAGGGATGCATGTCCGCGAAGCCGGGCAACGTGATGGGGATCATCTCCGCCGAGGCGTTCAGCTTCATCGTGCACGAACCCAGCGGGATCATGCTGCGGTTCAGCGCGATGTCCTTGTCCTCCAGTCGTTTCAGATAGCGCAGCATCTCGTGCTCGGCGTGATGCTGATGGAAGACGGATTGCTCCAGGAACGATGTGGTGCGCGCCAGGGTCGGCGGAATGCTCGGGGCCGCCGCGCCAAGCCCGCCGCCCAGCAGCGCCGCGAGGCGCGTCAGATCGGCGCGCGTGACGGTTTCATCGAGCGCGATGCCCACGCCGGTGGCGTCGATCCGTCGCAGGTTGAAACCGGCAGCGGATGCCGCCGCGATCAGCCCATCGGCATTCTTCACCTCAAGCGCGATCGTATCGAAGAACGCGGCATGGCGCAGCTTGTGCCCGCCCTGCCGCGCCGCGTCGGCCAGCAGGCGCGCCTGCAAATTCACCCGTCGCGCGATGCGTCGCAACCCGTCCGGCCCATGCCACACCGCGTAGAACCCGGCGATCACCGCCAGCAGCACCTGCGCGGTGCAGATGTTGGAGGTCGCCTTCTCGCGCCGGATATGCTGCTCGCGCGTCTGCAACGCCAGGCGCAACGCCGGCGCGCCCGAGACATCCACCGACACGCCGACCAGCCGCCCCGGCATGTGCCGCTTGAACCCATCGCGCGTGGCGAAGAACCCGGCATGCGGGCCGCCGAAGCCCATTGGCACGCCGAAACGTTGCGCCGAGCCGACCACCACGTCGGCGCCCATCTCGCCCGGCGGCGTCAGCACTGCCAGCGACAGCGGGTCGGCGGCGACGATCGCCAACGCACCCACGGCCTGCGCCGCAGCGATCTCCGCGGACAGATCGCGGATCGCCCCGGTGCTGCCGGGATATTGCAGCAGCAGCGCGAAGGGTTTTGCGGCGCGGATCGCGTCGGCATCTCCGGGTGCGACGTCCAGCAGGTGAAGCCCGATCGGCTTCGCCCGCGTCGCCAGCACCGCGCGCGTCTGCGGATGCACATCCGTCGCCACCGCGATCACGTCGGACTTCGCCTTGCTGACCGCGTGCGCCATGGCCATCGCCTCGGCCGCCGCCGTCGCCTCATCCAGCAGCGACGCGTTGGCGATCTCCATCCCCGTCAGGTCGCAGATCACGGTCTGGAAGTTCAGCAGCGCCTCCAGCCGGCCCTGCGCGATCTCCGGCTGGTACGGCGTGTAGGCGGTGTACCAGCCGGGGTTTTCCAGCACGTTTCGGAGAATCACCGGCGGCGTAACGGTGCCGTGGTAGCCCATGCCGATCAGCGACTTGTGCAGGATGTTCTGTGCCGCCAGCCCACGCAGCTCGGCCAGCACGCCCGCCTCGTCGATCGGCGGCGGCAGATCGAGCGCGGCGTTGCTGCGGATCGTTCCGGGAACGGTCTTTGCCGCCAGATCCGCCAGGCTTGCCGCACCGACCTCGCGCAGCATGGCGGCGATGTCGGCCTCGGACGGTGCGATGTGGCGCGAGACGAAACTGTCAGCGGCTTCAAGCGCTGCGAGCTCGGCCAATGAGGCGACAGTCAAAGCAGCGAGGCTGGCGTCCATTTTTACAGCGTCTCCAGGAATTCGGTGTAGGCGGCTTCATCCATCAGCGCGTTGAATGCCTCGGTGTCATCGATCTCCAGCCGGAAGAACCAGCCCTCGCCCATCGCGTCGCTGTTCACCAGTGCCGGCTCATCGACGATCGCCGGGTTGGTCTCCACCACCTTGCCGGCAAGCGGGGCGTAGATGTCCGATGCGGCCTTCACGCTTTCGACCACGGCGCAGGCCTCACTGGCCTCCACCATGCGCTCCAGCTCCGGCAGCTCGATGAACACCACGTCGCCGAGCGCCTCCTGGGCGTGATCGGTGATGCCGACGGTGGCGATGTCGCCATCGAGGCGGATCCATTCATGGTCCCTGGTGTAGCGGGTGTCGGGGTCGGCCATCGCGGGGGGGAATCCTTCAGCGTGCGTAACGGAGGGGGACGAACGGCATCGGCACTCAGCGTGCGGAACGGTGGAGGACGAAGGGCATCGGCACTCAGCGTGTGTAACGGTGGGGGACGAAAGGCATCGGTGCGACGGTGGCGGGCAGCTGCTTGCCCCGCACCAGCAGCGACAGTGCGGTGCCATCGGCGGCAAGATCGCGACGCACATAGCCCATGGCGATCGGCGCATTCAGGGTGGGGCCGAAGCCGCCGGAGGTGATCGTTCCGCCCTCGGTCCCGTCGGCGGCGGCGATGGTGACGCCGGCGCGGGCCGGGGCGCGGCCGTCCGGGCGGATGCCGACGCGCAGCCGCGCCGCCCCGTTGTCGAGCTGGTCGCGGATCGCCAGTCCGCCCGGGAAGTCCCAGTTCAGCTTGCGGCGCTTGCCGATCACCCAGGTCAGCCCGGCCTCGACCGGGGTGGTCAGCTCGTCGATGTCATTGCCATACAGGCACAGGCCGGCCTCCAGCCGCAGCGAGTCGCGCGCGCCGAGGCCGGCGGGCACCACTTCCGGCTGCTCGACCAGCAGCGTGGCCAGGTCCACGGCGCGCTCGGCGGGCACAGAAATCTCGAACCCGTCCTCACCGGTGTAGCCGGAGCGGGACAGCAGGCAGGGGATGCCGCGCACCAGGGCGGAGGCGACGCCCATGAAGGGCAGCCCCGCGGCGGCGGGGCAGAGCCGGCCAAGTACCGCGGTAGCCTGCGGTCCCTGCAAGGCCAGCAGCGCGCGTTCCGGATGCGGCGTGAGGGTCACATCGGCGGGAAGCGCGGCTTCGATGTGGGCGAAGTCGTCGGCCTTGCGGCTGGCGTTCACCACCAGGAAGAATTTTCCTGGTTCCAGCGTGGCGACCATCAGGTCGTCGAGGATGCCGCCCGCCTCGTTGGTCAGCAGCGTGTAGCGCTGGCGGCCGGGTTTCAGGCCGGCGATGTCGCCGGGCACCAGCGTCTCCAGCGCCGCGGCGGCGGCGTCGCCGGTCAGCGTCGCCTGGCCCATGTGCGACACGTCGAACAGCGCGGCCTGGGCGCGGCAGTGCAGGTGCTCGGCCAGCACGCCGCCGCGGCAGCGCTGCGCCAACGCGCCCGTCAGGTCGTACTGCACGGGCATGGCGTAACCCGCGAACCCGACCATGCGGGCGCCCTGCGCGCGGTGCCAGGCATCCAGCGGCGTGGTCAGCAGCGTCGGTGGCGAGGGATCGTCGGGCAGCGCGTTCTGGACCAAGGTCTTGGCTCCGTGACACAGGTCGCCCGCCGGCGACATGCCGACGAGTGCGACCCCCCTCTGTCACGGGACCTGAGAGATTCGGGGCGAAGGCCCCTTACTCCGTCGGTGCGACGAGCTTGCGCCCGCCGGCTTTCCAGAGATCCCTGCCCGACGCGGTCCCTGGTACCTGAGCGTTTCCGGGGGCCGGTTGCGCCTTCGGCGGCGAGGGGCGGACCCCTCGCACTCTCCCGCGCCGGGTGGCTGGGACGGCGCAGGATGACGGATTGCCCCGCATTGTTCAATGATGAACTGGATAGGCTGGATGAAGCGGACAAACTACTCCCCCTCCCCTTGGAGGGAGGGGGTTGGGGGGAGGGGTATGCTGCTCGCAGCCGCGCAATTGCCAATGGGCAAGAGCACCCCATGCTGCGCGTGATCGCCGTCGGACGCTTGAAGGACGCACCCGAGGCCGCGTTGTTCACGCGCTATGCGGACCGCATGCGGCCGAAGCTCGGCCTGATCGAAATCCCTGAGGCTCGGGGTGCGCCGGCTGAGATCAAGAGACGGGAGAGCGCGGCCCTGCTGGCTGCGTTGCCGACGGCGGCCTTTGCGGTCGCGCTGGACCAGGGCGGCGAGGTGCCGGACAGCGCGCGGCTCGCGGTGCTGCTGGAGCGCTGGCTCGCACTCGGGCGGCCGGTGTGCTTCCTGATTGGCGGCGCCGAGGGGTTGGATGCAGCGGTCCTGGCGCGCGCGGATGTGACGCTTTCGCTGGGCGCGCTGACGTGGCCGCACTTCCTGGTGCGCGCGATGCTGGCGGAACAACTCTACCGCGCACGGGCGATTGCCGCCGGCCATCCGTATCACCGGGCGGGGCGGCCTGGTGCCTAACGGGCGCCGACCTGGCTGATTTCGACACCGCAAGAAAACAAGATCCACCGCGGAGCACGCGGAGATCCTCACAGGTGATAGCGTGGACGCCAAACACGACGATCGAACTCGGCGTGCTCCGCGTGCTCCGCGGTGGACCTTGCTTTCTTGCCGACGGCACAAAGCCCCCGAACGTTCGGTAAGCGTCGGCTGGTCGGTGACGAGGCCGCTCGACGACCAGCCGTCATGGTCGAATGCGCCAAAACCGGCTAGACTATCCGCCGATCCGCAATTCATCTCGGAAGGGGAATGCGATGTTCGATCTGCACTACTGGCCCACGCCGAACGGCAAGAAGGTGACCATCCTGCTGGAGGAGTGCGACGTTCCCTACAACATCGTGCCGGGCAATATCGGCCGCGGCGATCAGTTCACCCCCGAATTCCTGAAGATGAACCCGAACCACCGCATGCCGGTGCTGGTGGATCGCGCTCCGAAGGACGGCGGTGAGCCGATCGTGGTGTTCGAGTCCGGCGCGATCATGCTGTACTTGGCGGAGACACTCGGAAAGTTCTACCCGCAGGACGTGCGTACGAAGTACGAAGTCACCGAGTGGCTGATCTGGCAGATGGCCAACCAGGGGCCGAAGCTCGGCGAGTGCGGGCATTTCCGCCGGCTGGGCGACAAGCAGGGCGACCAGTCCTACGCCGTGCGCCGCTTCACCGATGAGGCGAACCGGCTGTATGGCGTGTTGAACAACCGGCTGTACGACCGGCCGTACCTGGCCGGTAACGAATATACCATTGCCGACATGATCTCCTATCCCTGGACGGCGAACTGGAAGACGCAGGGCCAGGACATCGAGGAGTTCAAATACTTCAAGCGCTGGTTCGAGGAACTGGGCGCCCGCCCGGCGGTGCAGCGCGGCATGGCGGTCGGCGCCAACCTGTCGGAGGACGCATCGAAGCTGACGCCGGAGGAGCAGGAGCGGCGCGCCAAGATCATGTACAACCAGCGCGCCCGGCCCGTTCCGGCGTAGGGGGGAGCGTTCTCCCCCTCCCCTTGAGGGAGGGGGTTGGGGGAGGGGTTGGTGCCAGGGTAGTTGCGCAGCTTAGTACCGCACCAACCCCTCCCCCCGCCCCCCTCCCTCAAGGGGAGGGGGAGGGAACTTCTTGCTCAGACCGCCGCCGGCTCCCGTGCAGCGGACTTCTGCGCCTTCATTTCCTCGTCCCACGGCCCAGGGAACCGCCCCAGATCGACCACGTCCGCAGCAAAAACCTCCTCCTGCCGAGGCCATTGCTCGCGCGGCAGCTCGTACGACACCTCGATCCCATTCCCGTCCGGATCGCGGAAATAGATCCCCAGCGACAGGCCATGATCCTGGATGCGGTCGATCTTCACGCCCTTCTCCTTTAGCCGCCAATAGGCCGCCTTCAGATCGTCCAGACTCGCCATCATCCAGGCCATGTGGTTCAGCCCCACCTGCCCCTTCTGCTGCAGCGGCGCGTCGTCGCCCACCTGCATCAGCGCCACCTCATGCGAGTGCTCCAGGTCGGCCGACAGGAACGCGGCGAAGCCCGGACGGTAATGGTAGGTGTGCAGCCCCAGCACGTCGGCGTACCACTTATGCGAACGTTCCGCGTTCCGCACATAGATGTTGACGTGGCCGAGATGCGTCGGTCGGTAGCCCATGGCTTGCTCTCCCCTTGTTACAGATCGTTGTCGGAATGCAGGAACGCGCGCACGCGATCCGCTACCTCCTGCTTCGGGAAGATGGCGTGCAGCACACGCGCGCGGGTCAGCGGGTCGGAGGCAAAGAAGCGTTCATACAGCACCTGGCGGCTGCCGAACGAGGAGCAGGCGATATCCCACGCCAGGTGGAACAGCCGGATACGCTCCGGCGCTTCGGTGGTTTCGGTCGCGAGATATTGCTCGATCCACGGCGCCAATGGACCGCGCAAATCCTTCTCGGTCGGCGTGATCATGAAGCTGGATGAGCCCAGCAGTTGCAGGATCTCCACCATGCGCGGATAGGCGGTCATGAACAGGTTGCGCGTGGTCTCGATCGGCACGATGTCCGGGCACATCACGCCCCATTGATCCAGCTTCGCATCGGCCTCCGCGGCGCGCATGCAGGCGCGCATCGCCACGGTGTGCGTCATCAGCTCGGCGAGCCGCTCCTCGACGTGCGGCAGATGCGCGTTGCCCAGTGCTTCGGTCATCAGCAGCGCCGTGCCCAGCACGACCTCGCACTTGGCGATGTTCTTCGCCGCGCCCTGGTGCGCGCTGTGCGCCGAGGAATGCGTCTCCTGCGCGGTGTTGTTTAGCAGGTCGATGTCGCCCAGCAGGAACACCCGGTCCCATGGCACCACGACGTCGTCGAAGAAGACGACGCAGTCCATCTCCTCGAACCGCGATCCCAACGGATGGTCGAAATGCGAGCGGCCGAGATCAAAGCTCTCGCGGCACAGGAACCGCAGGCCCGGCGTGCCGCAGGGAATCGCGAAACTCAGCGCGAATGGGCTGTGGCCCGCGGCGTGCTGGCCGAGCCGCGGCGAATACACCCCGATCTCGTCCGAGATCGGTCCCAGCGTCGCCAGCACGCGGGCGCCACGCACCACGATGCCCGTGTCGGTCTCGCGGATGACCTGCAGCGCGGTGCCCTCGGCCAGGTTGAACGTGCCGGACACCGTGCGGCTGCGCTGCAGGTTGATCAGCGCGTGCGTCAGCGTCAGGTCGTTCTCACGGATGTATTCGTGATAGCGCCGCATGTTGGCGCCGAACTCCGGCCGGCCGTGCGCGAAATAGTCAGCGGCACCGGCCCAGGCAGCATAGGTCACGTTCATGAAGTCGGGCGAGCGCCCCATCATGCCGCAGGTCGCACGCGCCCAGTGCAGCATCATATCGCGACGGCGGACCAGGTCGTCGTGCGTGCGCGGAATGATGAACGACAGGCCGACGCGCTCGCCGGACGACGGGGACACGAATGTCATCGCATCGCGCAGCTTCGGGCCGTGCTGCATGTCGTACAGCGCGGCGATGGTGCGCGCGCCGCCGGCCAGACCGGGGTGCGTGGTGACGTCGCGTACGCGCTCGCCGTTCAGCCATACCTCGCGCAATTGGGCACGAAGTCCGTCCAGGTATTGCCGTCCCGTCCTTGCCGCCATCCTCGATCCGTTCCCGCGAAGTCGTTGCGAGGAGACTACGGCCTGTCGTCAATTAAGCCAGACGATGCTGGCGACGAGCTGGACGGCG
>PLXO01000361.1 GCA_003151425.1 Acetobacteraceae bacterium | reverse complement strand
CAACCAGATGGGCCAAAATGAGAATTGCTGCAGTACAACGCCATTGATGGGCTCGGCGACGCGGTGAGCCCAGGCTGTGGCATGATGCCCAGGCGACTGAACGCCGATGCTACTGAACGCCGAGGCGGGTGAACGAAGGACCCAGATGAGCGAAGGTCCCATGTAAGCGAAGGACGATGGGGGATGGAAGCGGACTACGTTGTGGTGGGCGCCGGCTCGGCCGGGTGCGTCATCGCCAGCCGGCTGAGTGAAACCGGCGCGCGCGTCACGTTGCTGGAGGCCGGGCCGACCGACTGGCGCCCGTGGATCCACATCCCCGCCGGCGTGCTGAAGCTGCTGCGTCATCCGGTGGTGAACTGGAACTACACCGCCGAGGCCGGCCCGGGCAGCGCGGGGCGGCAGATCCACTGGCCGCGCGGCAAGACGTTGGGCGGGTCGTCCTCGATCAACGGCATGCTGTATGTGCGCGGCAATCCCGCCGATTTCGACGGCTGGGCGCAGATGGGTTGTCGAGGTTGGACCTTCGACGATGTGCTGCCGTTCTTTCGCAAGTCGGAAGATTACGGTCCCGGCGACGCGGAGGTGCGCGGCAAAGGCGGCGTGCTGCGTGTGGAGGACTACCGCACTATCCTTCCGCTGACGCACCGCTTTGTCGAGGCCGCGCGCGAAGCCGGTCACACCTACAGCAAGGATTTGAATGGGCGCGTGCAAGAGGGTGTCGGCTACTCGCAGATGACGCGCAACGGACGGTTTCGCGGGTCTACCGCGCGGACGTTTCTGGCGGCGGCGAAGGGGCGGGCGAATTTGCACGTGGCGACCGGTGCGCTGGCGATACGGCTGCTGTTCGAGGGGAAACGCTGTGTGGGTGTGGCGTTCCGCCAGGGCGGGGCGGATCGCGAGGCCCGTGCGGCGCGCGAGGTGATCCTGTGCGGCGGCACGGTGAACTCTCCGCATTTGCTGCAGATTTCCGGGATCGGACCGGGACCGCATTTGCAGTCGATCGGCGTGGAGGTGGTGCACGAGCTGCCCGGCGTCGGCGCCAATCTGCAGGATCACTATGTGGCGCGGATATCGCACCGGGTACGCAACGCCATCTCGATCAACCAGCTCGCGCGCGGCGTGCGCCTGGCCGGGCAGGTCGCGCGGTTCTTTCTGATCGGCAACGGCGCGCTGACCTTCGGCGTCACCTCGGCGCAGGTGTTCACCCGCTCGCGCGAGGGACTTGCCAGCCCGGACCTGCAACTGTTGTTCACGCCGGCGAGCTACGATCCGTCATTGTTCGGCACGCTGGAGCGCGAGGCAGGCATGACCGTGGCGGTCTGCCCGGTGCGCCCGGACAGCCGCGGCACCATCATGGCGGCGTCGAATGACCCGTTCGCCAAGGCCAGGATCACGCCGAACTACCTGTCGGCGGCGAGCGATGGACGCGTGCTGCTGGCGGGCATGCGGCTGGCGCGCGGGATTTTCGTGCAGGCGCCGATCGCGCAGCACAGCGTGGTGGAGACGCTGCCCGGGCCGGGCGTGACGACCGATGAGCAGATGCTGGACTACTGCCGCCGGTATGCGACGACGATCTATCACCCCGTCGGGACGTGCCGGATGGGCGAGGCCAATCCGATGGCGGTGGTCGACTCGCGGTTGCGCGTGCACGGGCTGAGCGGGCTGCGGGTGATCGATGCCTCGGTGATGCCGACGTTGACGACGGGCAACACGAATGCGCCGACCATCATGATCGCCGAGAAGGGAGCGGCGATGATCCGGGAGGATGCGGCTGCATAGCCCCTACATCGCCCCTTTGCACCCAACATCACGCACGACAGCGTCCGACCGTTCCAACCGTCATGGCGCGTTGAAAACGTCGGCTCTGTTCGTCCCTGCCAAGGAACAAACTGTCAGGTCGGCCGACCCTTTGTAACCGCGCGCGGACCACAAGTTCGATGTGCAGCCGCCGGCTACCGTCGCCATCTCAGGCTGCTATGCTACGGACGCGACACGAATTGCGACCGGCGTGAGAGAGGCCCGATGCGAAAGTTGTTGTGCTCCGGATCGCCCTTTGCACGCCGCGTGCGCGTGATCCTGATCGAGAAGGGGCTGGAATTCGAGACCGATTTCCACGACGGGTTTCGCCCGATCGACGAGATCAAGCCGCACAACCCGGCCTTGCAGGTTCCGGTCCTCTACGACGGCGACCGGCATCTGTTCGGATCGACGTTGATCCTTCACTACCTGGTCCAGGAATACGCCGGCTGCCCGCCTCGCCCGGCCGATCCGCCATTGGCGCCGACGATCACACGCCCCGAGCGGCATTGGGACGACATGCTGATCCTGACCGCGATCGAAGCGATGGCCGACGCGCTCATGGGCGTGCGGATCCTGCTGGCGTCGGGCACCGCCGACGTTCCGTATACGGCACGGCAGCGGGCTCGGATCACCGCGTGTCTCGACTGGCTGGAGCAACGCATCGTGCCCGAGGGGTTCTGGCCGGAGGTCTTCTCGGTCATGGACCTGAACCTGATGTGCTCGCTGCTGTGGGGCGAGACGCGGGGCGCGATCGATTTCCGTACCGGCCAGTGGCCGAAAATCGTTGCCATGATCGACCGATGGCAATCGCGGCCGTCCCTGCTTGCCACGCCGGTCAACGCGTTGCCGACGGTTGTTTCGCCCCCGGCAGCGGCTTCGGCCTGAGCAGCGCCAGCAGCCTGCCATCGATCGCCAGCAGGCCAAGCGCGATCAGGACCATGCCGACGACTTCGCCGGTGTGGAGCTGCTCGCCGAGAATGCCCATCCCAAGCAACACCGCGCCAACCGGCATGAGCAAGGTGACCAGCAGCAGATTGGTGGCACCCGCGGTGGCGAGGATGCGGAAATACACCGCATAGGCCAGCGCCGTGCAGAACACCGCCGCCGCCACGACGGCCACCCAGGCGGCCACGCCGGGCATCGGCTGCACCCACGGCCGGTCGAACACCAGCGCGAGCGGCAGCACCATGATCGCGCCCGCCGTCACCTGGCCGGTCGCGGTGACCATCGGCGGCAAGGCGCGGAACCGGCGCCCGAAGATGCCGGCGCAGGCATAGAGGACCGCGGCGCCGAGGACGGCGAGCTGGGCCAGCACGTTCGTCGTCAGCCCGTGCAACGCGTCGGGGCCGATCATCACGACCACGCCGACGACCCCGAGCAGCACGCCGCCGAGGCGGTTGGGCGTCACCCGCTCGTCGTGAGTCCAGACATGTGCCAGCAGCACGGTGAACAGCGGCGTGGTGGCATTCAGGATCGCTGCGAGGCCGCTGCTGATCCGCGTCTGGCCCCAGGCGATCAGGCAGAACGGCAGGAAATTGTTCAGCGCGCCCATGCCAAAGAACGCGCCCCAGGTGCGCAGCGAGGTCGGCATGCGTGCGCCGCTGACCAGAACGACAACGTGCAGGACAAGCGCGCCGAGCCCGAGGCGCAGGGCCACGACCGTGAAGGGCCGCATGTCGCCCAGCGCGACCTTGATCAGGAAGAACACGCCGCTCCAGAGGAAGGCGAGGGCGAACAGGTAGCCCCACTCCGCCGACCCCATCCGGTGATTCGTCGGTCCCGGCGCCATGCGTGTCCTCCCCAGCGGCAATTCTGTGATCGGGGAGAGTGACGTTGACGCGGGTGGCGGCGCCTTCCGGTTCTTGTCGCGGCACTCGCGTGTCGGCCGGCGCTCGCGGGGACAGCGCAGGGATGACGCGGAGCGGCGGGTGGCGCGACGCATCATTCCTTGCGTCGGTCGGGCGTCCGGTAATAGGAATACATTCATGTTGTCGATGAAGACGCAAATGCGCGGCGAGGGCTTGGCATGGTCTGGCGAAGAGGTACCCGATGAGGCCGGTGCGATCTCAAACCATGCCGCGTGACAGTGTGCAGTGTGGGTGGGTTGGGCGCGGCCGGACCGGCGGAGACGGCACCCGGCGCCGTTCTGACCAATCGTGCACCAATCCGGTATTATGGCGCAAACGCAAAACGAAACCCGTAGTCCCTGACTGCGGATTTCCATACCATATAGGGTATGGCAACCTCAATCATCATCAACGCCCTGATCCAGAAACGCGCCGAGATCGGCGGCCTGATCACTGACCTTGAGGCTCGCGCGAAGCAAGCTCGGGCCAACTTGGCGCACATAGACGCCACGCTGGCATTGTTCGATCCTGCCGCCCGGCCGCATGAGATCAGGAACAAGCGCCCAACCCCCAGGGGGGCTGGTGTGCTAGCCGTTGGCGAGATATCCCGGCGCATCCGGGACGCGCTACGTGAGGCCAGCGGGCCGATCATGGCCGAGTCCATCGTGCTCCGGGCTATGACCGAGAAGGGGCTGGACGCCGAGGACAAAGCCCTGCGGCTGGGTATGGTCCGGTCGTTCGTTTGGTCCTTGCAGCGGATGCATGTGACCGGGACCGTGCGGAAGACGGGGCTGGGGCTGGGCGCGCGGTGGGGAGCACCAGAAGACGCGTTGCCGCGGTCGCTGGGGGAAGTCAGTTCTTGACATCTCCCTCGAAGTAGGATAACAATCTCATATCAGCGGGCGAACTCCCCCTATTCTAGAGCGCGGTCCGTATGGACGCTCGCCCGGATGCTGCCCCGCAAGGCGGTGGTCAAGGAGGGGTGGGGAGCGGGGGCGACGTGGAGGCTGCCTGGGGTAGCGGCGGCAAATTCGGCAAGGATGCCTCGCTTGGGATTGCGTCCAGCCGAGTCGTTGAGCGGCTGAAACTCTCCTACGGCTGCTATCCCAACCTGACTCCGAATCAACATAATGTGGAAATCGACACCGGCGCAACAAAACGTATCAACATGTAGGGCCAGATGATATTTTCGGACGAGTCGGCGCCGTCTCTGCTTGACGAAAGCGCCCCACCAGACAAAAATCCGCTCGGCGGCCATAAAACAGTCTTGACACCGCCATAGCGCTCCCCCGAGTATCGGGTCCCACACAAGGCGGCCCTTTTCAAGGGTTTCCTGGGGGAGGTTCTTATTGGATATGAGGATGGGCTACTATGCCCACAGTCTGTCCGGCGAGAAGCGCCCGCGAGGGGTCGTCGCGTTACTGTGCTCCAGCCCCTCGACGAATTCACGAACAACTCCTGCTCGCCGTAACCATTGTTAACGGTTGATCGGGTATGTCGGGAGCTGGAGGCCAGAACAAGCATGGTCCTTATCACAGGTTACGCTCCCCCACCCAAACCGAGCAGACGGCACGCCTTCAACTCGCCGGCGGTGAAGTATGGGGGCGGCCATCCGTATGGAGCAACGTCGCTGCCGTTAAGGCATACAGAGGGCCGTTGGCGCTGGGTGACGAAGGCGTCGAGTTCCTCACCGACACCGCCCCGTCCCCAGGTAACCACCCGACCTTCGTGTTTTGGTATGACGGCGCTCCAGGCGTCACAATGAAGCCCGCCAACGGTCAAGTTTTTGCTGTCATCTTGGTACGAGTTACTGCCTACCGCTATCTATAGGGGTGCACGATGTTGAAGCGCGTCGACTCAGCGACACACGCCCTGGGGCCTCTCGATTTAGCTCCTCAAGCGGTGCTAAACGTGTCGCTCGCTTGTCTTCACCATGACAAAGGTATTGATTTCGAGACCGGTGCGGATGATCTCAATGCGTATAAGGCGGCCTACTTTCGCCTGGACGGTCAAGTCGTTGCACTTATATACCATGAAGGCGAGCCGCAAGGGACGATCAGTGTCTATCTCGATCGCGGCCTTGGCCCCAAGAAAGTGAAAAAGGCAGTCCAGAGCGTGGCGACGGAATTGGGAATCGATTTCGCCCTCGTGGGATGGCTAGAGACTGAGACCTTGCGGCATCACGCTGATTAAGCGGCCCCGTCACGCCGCCTTATGCCGTTGCCAGTACCCGCAGAAATCCACGGAAGGCCGCGAAGCCAGCGCCAGCGACACGGCCATCTGAACCTGATCCCCATTGCTGACCCGGCGCTTATCCTCCCGCCACGCACTCTCTTGCGCGTAGCGGATCAGGTACGGCCCGGCCACATGATGGTGGTGACCCATCTCGGCACGACGGAGCCGCGAGAAGAAAGACTCGGCACCGTTAGAATAGACCCCATTAAGGCTGTAAGCCTGCTGATGGTCGATCCGGGCTACTTCGTACTTGGCGTGCAGATCATTCCACGACGGCGCCTCATCGGCCACGACCTTGGTCCCCTTGGCGACATGGGACGTGATCCAGCCGAGGGCGGCAGACTCGCTCTTGAACACAGCCGGCAGGGTTGAACCGCCCCGCTCGCGGATGACAACCACCACGCGACGCTTGCCGTTCTGGTTCTTGGCCAGCCGCCGATCGCGCCGGTTCTCTTTCAGGTTGGACGGCTTGATATATCCGCCAAAATAGCCGCCGTCGATTTCGACGGTCTCACCATCCCCGCCAACCCGCTCGCCTTTCATCTCATTGGCCATCGCCTCACGGATTTTGTGCGCCAGGACGAACGCCGTCTTGTAGGACGTGCCCAGATCACGGGAGAGCGCCAAGGCGCTCTTACCCTTCACTTCGTTGCACGCCACGGCGATGGCCGACAGGTAGGTCTGCACCGGCATCTTGTGCCAGGCGAACAGCGTCCCGCTGGTTACGGTGAACTCCTTGTTGCACGCCTTGCAGCGCCAACGCGGCGGACCATTCGGGCGCCGCACGTCATAGACAGCCTGCCCGGCGCAGTTCGGACAGACCGGCGCCCCATCGGTTGCCGGCCAGCGGATGCGGGCGAACATGGTCTCGGCTTCCTGGTTCGACATCCGCATGACGGACGCCAGCGTGAGGGTCTTGGCGCGAGGGGAGAGGAGGAAGTGTTGGGACATCTGTCTATCTCAGGTGATTGTTTTCTATCACCAGAGATAAGGTATGGACACCCCCTTGTCAACATAATTCTATCTGGTAAGATAGATTTATGGCAAAGGCAGACAAGACACCCAAGCGGTGGGAAGATCGGGCCAGGCTGTTCCTCAAGGCCGAGATCAAGCGCGCGGACGTGACCTATGAGGAATTGGCCAAACGGCTTGAGGCGCACGGAATCAAAGAAAACGGCGCCTCGATTGCCAACAAACTGGCGCGAGGGACGTTCGCCGCGACGTTCTTTTTGGCCGCGCTGGCGGCATTGGAAGTTGAGGGGTTGAGGCTGGGGGACCTCTAGGCCAGGATCGCCCCCTGGGGAGGCAACAGGATGAGCCGGGTTTGGCTTCTGCTTGCTATCGGACTGATAGCGGGAGCCGGGGTACCCGACCCATCGTGTCGGCTGTTGCCGGGCTGCTTAATGAACGAACTCGTGGCGCCGTCACAGCCACCAGCCCCACGTGGCTGGGATGGGCAAAGCCAGGACCAGACCAAAGCCGCCAAGGATAGCGACCCAAGCCAAACAAATCAGCGCGGCACGGAGGACGCGCCGCTTGCGGTCAAAATAGTCAACCCCGCTGATATACAGCCACGCGCCGCCCCAAACCCCGAAGCAGGCAAACAAGACGCGCCTCCCAAATGGTGGCCCTGGCCGGATATCTGGCCGCACCCCGACTGGGCGCTGAACGCTCTCACCCTCTGCTTGGTGATAATCGGCGTTCTCCAGATTTGGGTATTTGGCGTGCAAGCTAGCCGATTGAAAGAAACCATCCGTGCCATGAAGCAAATCGACCAAGGCCAATCGGCCAAGGTCGCAGAAACCATAGCACAGGCCAAGCGCGCCGCCGACGAGATGGCAAATTCGGTCGCTGAGGCTAGACGCTCCGCCGATGCCATGCGGGATGTCGCAACGGAAATGGGGAAGAGTGCCAAAGCCACCATAGAGGCCGCAGTAGCTACCGCAGACGGCGCCAGGGCCGCATGGAAAGGCGCAGAAGAGGCGGGGCAGTCTGCGGTAGCTATGAATAATGCAGCCGCAGCTATGGGAAAGCAGGCTTTGTTGGCTCATCAGACTTACTTGGCAACGCATTCTCCGTGGCTGCAAATCAGATTTATTCGTCTGTTGGGGTTCAAGCCAGAAACTCCGCCCGACGCGCAACCTATAGAGGTCGAATTCCTCGTGATAAACGCTTCTGAGACCGTGGCGGACATAACCGGGAGCTCGATCAGCCTTGAGTACCTTTACCCTATTGATCTCCCCTATCTCCCAGATCTTCCGCAAAACAACCTCGTGCCTCTTGGACGATACGAGAAGGGAAGTACCCGGAGACATAGAGTCACGTCCGACGACTGGGGCGGCCTTAATCATGTCTATGCGGCCGAATCTAAAAAAACTCTCTATTTCCTTGGCTGGATCAGCTACAATAACGAGATGGGCACTCCCCACAGGACCTACTATTGCCGCCGGTATTTCCCTGAGACCGACGATCAAAATGCCAGCTTCGCACCTATGATGAACAATCCCGATTTGACTGGCTATGATGGATAGGGCGGCCATCGCCGCTCGCGCCCACATGGCACTCGCTCCCGATCTACATGTCAACCTCGCGGGTATGTGGCGATTTGGCACGAAACTTGAATGATTTCGGGCGCCAAAAAGTTTTGCGTTTGCGCCATAATACCGCACCAATCCCATACAACGTGAGGATGGACAGCGCGGTAGGTTGGGCGTCAGCAATTCTCGTTTTGG
The DNA here is from genome assembly GCA_003151425.1 of Acetobacteraceae bacterium. GTDB lineage: Bacteria > Pseudomonadota > Alphaproteobacteria > Acetobacterales > Acetobacteraceae > Palsa-883. Next base: position 136 of record PLXO01000361.1, on the reverse strand, counting down.
TCGGGCGGTACGGCCTTTCAACGTCATGGCCGGACTTGTTCCGGCCATCGTGCGTCCGTGAGCATGTTTTGTCAGGGAGGTGCAAGTCCACCTGAGGTGAACCTACCAGCGTGAAGCCGGAGGTAACTGCGTTGGC
>PLXO01000012.1 GCA_003151425.1 Acetobacteraceae bacterium | reverse complement strand
TGGGCCAAAATGAGAATTGCTGGTCGATGACGAAGGATCTGGCCGGGTGAGTGCGATCTCGGGCAAGATGAACCCCTTTGCACTGGAAGCCATGGCGGCCCGCTCCTCGATCAATGGCCCGCGGTTCGAACCCCTGGAGCGCGTCACCCCGCCATGCTATGCGCGTCGCCATGAGTGTTGCCCTCCACAAACCTATAACGTTGGCTGAATTCCTCGCGTGGGAGGAGCGGCAGGAGGTGCGTTACGAGTTCGACGGGTTCGAGCCGGTCGCCATGACCGGCGGAACCATCGCGCATGACCAAATAACCTTCGACCTGCGGACTGCTCTGGTGGCGAGGCGCGCGGGAAAGCCGTGCCGTCCTCTCGGCCCAAACGTCAAGATCATCGCTGACGGGCGAGTCCGTTATCCCGACGCAATCGTCGTGTGCCGCCCGGTTTCCCCTGCCGCCACCGTCGCCGGCGATCCCGTTGTTGTGTTTGAAGTTCTCAGCGAGGGCAGCAGCCAGACCAGCAATTCTCGTTTTGGTCGGNNTGTGGCAACCAGATGGGCCAAAATGAGAATTGCTGCAGCCAGACGGACCTGATCGACAAGAACCGCGAATACCGCGCGACACCGTCGATCCAACGCTATGTGGTCCTGCAACAGACGCACAAGGCGGCGATCGTCTTCGTGCGGCGGCAGGATGGGTGGCTGTCGGAGATCGTCTCAGGGGATGACGCCAGGTTGGATTTGCCGGAAATCGGTATCGCTGTGCCATTGCACGAGGTCTACGCGAACGCGGGGCTGTCCGAAGTGCCACAAGCGGAAACGGCGGTGTGAGGCCCTGTCCGGTGCCGGGTTTTCCGGCCGTCCGCGGTTGCGAAACTCAAGCAGACCGTGTGAAAACTCGGTTGCAAGCTCGACCGGCGCAATATCGATGCGCCACGATGCACACCGCGCGAGATATGCGGGGGGGGGGGCGTCGGCCTCACGCCGCCCCATGACCGCCACCCGAGCGTCTACGCGCTGACGCGCAGCCATAGCCGATTTGCATGCCTAGTTCCCGGACAAGATTGCCGGACACGCAAGCCGTTGATATCGGCTGTTTCTGGATTTGGCCGAGAAAGGATCGTTTTCGGGACACCCTCCGACTATTGTTGCAGAAGGTTTTATGGTTAAATGGGACGAATTATCCTGTGATATCAGCGTGTCATAACTTGACCGGAAGCCCGGTCCGGGCGTGGCGGCGACCGCCACGCCCGCCCAGAAATCGCCCGCGCCAGCCTCAGAGATCGACGCCAGTGAGTATGGTGCGGCCCATCATGTCGGAGGTGGTCAGCACATGCGTCAGCAGCTTCTGGAACGCGGCATCCTTCGCCGTTGCCTCCTGCGCCTTGCCGTAGGTGGCCCAATCCGGGAAGCGCACGACGAACAACCACTCGCCCGTCCAGGGGCCGGTGTGGAATCGGCTGAACGCGACAAATTCGGCGCCGTGTTTCTCCCAGTGCACCTTCGCCTGCTTGGCGCTCTTGATTATGTCTTCGGGCGTCCCGCCACCTTTGGCCTTGAAGCGTGTCGATTGCGTGATCGACATCTCGCCTTCCTCCTGCTTCGTGGGGTTTCCTCCGCCGGGCGATCCCAACCGGCCGCCCGCGCCAGAGGCTGCGCCATTTCATGCGACGGCGCAATCGCACCACATCGCGCGGCGGGCTACCGCGCGAGCGCCACACCCGTGCCGCATATTGGGAATGAGTCTCGCACCAGATTCATGAACCAGAAAAGCCCAACGATCACAAAGCCCCCGCTCTGGTGCATAATTCTTGCAGACCGTGTGAAAACCCTGTGCGGAAGGATTCCGGCGCGGCGTGAGACTTGATAGAATCCGGCATGTCTCACATCCCCGGTCACGACCGATCCCAAACCCTGCTTTTGCCAGAGAGTGTGGACGACTATGTCGGTCCGGAGAACCCTGTGCGGTTCATCGACGCCTTCGTTGACGGGCTGGATCTGACGATTGCGGGTTTCGCCCGCGTGGTGCCCAAGTGGACTGGGCGCCCGGGCTACGCACCCAAGGACCTCCTGAAACTTTACATCTACGGCTACCTCAACCGCGTTCGGTCGAGCCGCCGGCTCGAAGCCGAAACCCATCGCAACATCGAAGTGATCTGGCTGCTGCGACACCTGAAGCCCGACTTCAAGACCATCGCCGATTTCCGCTCCGATAACCGCAACGCGTTCCGCCCGATCTTCCGCCAGTTCGTGCTGCTCTGCCGTCAGTTGGACCTGTTTGGCCGGGAACTGCTGGCAGTGGATGGCACCCGGATCAAGGCGGTCAACAACAAAGACCGCAACTTCACCCGCGCGTCTCTGACGCAGTTCATCAACCTCGCTGACGCCAAGTTCGACGATTATCTGCAACGGCTCGATCAGAGTGATGTCACCGAGAACGGAACAGTCGGATCCCGGGTCAAGAACCTGGCCGAGAAGATCGCCGCGATCGGCAAGCGGCGCACGCGATGCATGCGACGATTGCGCGATCCGCTCACGCTGCACGGGGGGCAAGTTTCGCACGGTATCTCGTCTCGAGAACGAAGCGGTGTTGGACCGGATGCAGGCCCGATTGACGAAGCGCCCCGATGTCCTCGACCGCCGCCGCGAGACGGTCGAACACCCGTTCGGCTCGATCAAGCAGTGGATGAACCAGG